>NZ_JADBZL010000025.1:0-20516 GCF_020402505.1 Phenylobacterium sp.
GGCGAAATAGTCTCCGCGGATCTCGCTGAACAGCTGGACCCCGGGTCCTTCCAGGCGGTAGGCGCCCACCGAGCTCAGGAGCGCCCCCGCATCCGCCTCCAGATAGTGCGCCAGGAAGGAGTCGCTGAAGGCCCGCATGGCCAGCTCGGCCGTCGACAGGGTCTCCCACAGGACCTCGCCTTCCCGGGCCACGGCGACAGCGGCGTGAAGGGCGTGAGTGCGGCCACGCATGGCTCTCAGCCGCGCCGCGGCCTCGGCCAGGTCGACCGGCTTGTCATGCAAACGCCCTTCGAAATCCAGGGTCTGATCCGCGCCGATGACCAGTCCCGGGCGCATTCGGGAGACCGCCAGGGCCTTCTCCCGGGCGAGGGCGGCGGCCACCTCGGCCGGACCAGCCCCCCGGGCGAGGAGACCGGCCTTCAGGATATCCTCGTCAACGCCGGAATCCGCCGTGGCGAAGGGAACGCCCGCTCCTCGGAGGATAGAGGCGCGGGCGGCGCTCTTGGAGGCCAGGGTGACGGGGAGACGGCTCACGGGCTCACCTCGGCGACCGGCCGGCTGGACTGGAGCAGGTTCAGGACCGCCGCAGCGGTCTCCTCAACGGATCGGCGGGTCACGTCGATCACCGGCCAGCCCTGGCGTTCGTAGAGCCGGCGCGCCTGGACCACCTCCTCGCGGACGGCCTCCATATCGGTGTAGGCGGTGTCCCTCGACTCCTTGAGGGACAGGAGACGATTGCGCCGGATCTGGATCAGCCGGTCCGGCGATATGGTCAGTCCCACCACCAGGGCCGAAGAGAGTCGCGTCAGGGCTTCGGGCACCGGACGACCGGGCACCAGAGGGAAGTTGGCGGCGCGGATCCCCCGGTGAGCGAGGTAGATGCAGGTGGGGGTCTTTGAGGTGCGCGAGACGCCGACCAGAACCACATCGGCCTGGTCGAGCTCTGCGCCGCCCTGACCGTCATCGTGGCCGATGGCGTAGTTGAGGGCGTCCATCCGGTTGAAATAGTCGGTGTCCAGGGCGTGCTGCGCCCCGACCCGCCGGGTCAGCGCCGCGCCCAGATAGCGGGACAGGGCCGACACCAGGGGGTCGAGGGCGGCGATGCAGGGCATGTCGAGGCGTCGGCAACCCTCCTCCAGGGCCGTCCGCAGGGTGTCGTCGACAATGGTGTGCATGACCACGCCCGGAGCGTCCTCGATGTCGGCCAGGGCGCGCTCCAGCTGCCGGGGGGACCGGACCAGGGCGTAGTAATGCTCGATCGGCAGGACGTTTTCGAACCGGGCGCATACGGCTCTCGCCATGGCGTTGAGCGTTTCCCCGGTCGAATCCGACACCAGGTGGACATGAAAGTAGGTGGCGTATCGGGAGGAGGCGATCATTCGGCGGTCGACGCTCGGGTCGGGCTTCGGGGCGGGAGATTTCTGGGGATGAACCTGTCCACGACTTCTTATCCCAAGTCGATCGCCGTGGGGAGAAAAGCCGCGTGGCGGCGCAATGGCCCGGTGTCTCGACAAAGATGGGCATGAAGGGCGCGATCCATCCCCGGACCGGCCCCCATGTGGACAGGCGGTCCACAGGCTCGGCATGTTTCAGAAGCAGCCCCGGACAAGGCGAGGTTGTTCAGGTGATGAGATCGATAAAAGATATAAGAAACAATATGTTAGATGATATCCACAGGTCTGCCTGGACACGGCGGGTCTGGTGTTGGTCGCTCGGTGGGAAACGTCGGGAGAAGAGCACTCGGGAGAGTCTTCTCCCCAATCTTCAGCCCTCCTTCTTCCTTCGCTACCTGAAAATCAAACCTTGTGATGTGAAAGAAGGCGGCCTGCGGGAACACCGGTGCTTGAGCCGGGAGCCCGGCCGGGGTTTAAGGGCGCCATGACAGAGGCGGCGATCCCAAAACTCCTGCGGACCCTGGCGGGCGAGACCTTCGACCGGCCCCCCGTCTGGTTCATGCGCCAGGCTGGTCGGTCCCTTCCGGAGTATCGGGAGCTCCGGTCCCGGGCGAAGGACTTTCTGGCCTTCTGTTATGACCCGGAGATGGCGGCGGAGGCGACGCTCCAGCCGATGCGCCGGTTTCCCTTCGACGCCGCCATCGTTTTTGCGGACATCCTCCTCATCCCCCAGGCCCTGGGGCAGGAGGTCTGGTTTGAGGCGGGAGAAGGTCCACGCCTTGGCCCGCTGCCAGAGGTAGAGGCCTTATCGGATCAGATCGAGGCTTCGACGGGCCGTCTTGCCTCGATCGGCGAGACCCTGTCGCGGGTCCGAGCCCGGCTCGAGCCGGAACGCGCCCTGATCGGGTTCGCCGGCGCACCCTGGACCGTGGCCACCTACATGGTCGAAGGGCGGGGTTCGGATCGCTCCGGCGCCCGCGCCTTCGCCTATGAGCAGCCTGAGAGGCTGGACCAGATCCTTGAGGTCCTTGTGGAGGCGACGGCCCGCTACCTGGTCATGCAGGCCCGCAGCGGCGCCCAGGTCCTCAAGCTGTTCGAAAGCTGGGCGGAAGGGCTGGCCGAGGACGTCTTCGAAAGGGTTGTGGTGGGTCCGCACCAGGAAATCATCCGCAGGGTCCGGGCCGCCGGTGTGGATGCGCCCTTCATCGGATTTCCCAGAGGGGCCGGCGCGCTGGTCGATACCTACGCCGATCAGGTCCCCGTGCAGGCGGTCGGCCTGGACACTCAGGCCAGCCGCGCGCAGGGCAGACGGATCCAGACGGGCGGCAAGGCGATCCAGGGGGCTCTCGACAACCTGCTTCTGAGGGTCGGCGGACCGGCCATGGAGGCCCGGATCGACGCCCTGTTGGAGGCCTGGACCCCGGGCCCCTACATTTTCAATCTGGGACACGGGGTTCTGCCCGACACCCCCGTGGACAACATTGAGCGGGCCGTACGCAGGATCACAGGCAAATGACCCGTCTCGCCGTTGTCCTCTTCAACCTGGGGGGTCCGGACGGGCCGGAGGCGGTGCGTCCCTTCCTGTTTAACCTTTTCCGGGACAAGGCCATCATCGGCGCGCCTGCGCCGATACGTTATCCCCTTGCAGCCTTCATCTCCGGGACCCGCGCCAAAGGCGCCCGGGCCAATTACGCCCTGATGGGAGGGGGGTCGCCGCTGCTGCCCGAGACCCGCAAACAGGCCGAGGCGCTGCAGGCGGAGCTTGTCAGGCGCCGTCCTGGTGACGAGGTTCGCGTCTTCATATCCATGCGCTACTGGAAACCGTTCGCCGCCCAGACAGCACGGGAAGTGGCGGATTTCGCCCCGGATGAAGTGGTCCTTCTTCCTCTCTACCCCCAGTTCTCGACCACGACGACCGAGTCCTCCCTGAAGGACTGGAACAAGGCCTATCATGGACCGGGCCGGAGCCGCACGGTCTGCTGCTATCCGGTTTCCGACGGGCTCGCGGAGTCCCACGCCCGGGCCATCCGCAGCGTCTGGGAGTGGGCAGGGCGACCTGAAGGCCTTCGTCTCCTGTTCTCAGCTCACGGCCTTCCCGAACGGGTGGTCGCCCGCGGCGATCCCTATCAGGCTCAGGTAGAGGCCACAGCCGCCGCCGTCGCCGCGCGACTGCCGGAATTCACGGACTGGAAGATCAGTTACCAGAGCCGGGTGGGACCCCTGAAGTGGATCGGACCCTCGACGGACCAGGAGATTGTTCGGGCCGGGTCGGAGGGCGTGGGCGTGCTCGTCTCGCCGATCGCCTTTGTCTCCGAGCACGTGGAGACCCTGGTTGAGCTCGATCAGGAGTACGCCGAGCTGGCCCAGGAGTCCGGTTGCCCGGTCTGGTTGAGGGCTGCGGCGCCGGGAACGGATCCGGATTTCATTTCCGCCCTGGCCGTAGCGGTCGGTTCAGCCCTGGGGCGCTCGGGCGGCGTGGCGCCGGAGGGAAACTGGACCTGCCCGAGGGTCCACGGCCGGTGTCCGCGCCTGGCGCAGGCCGCAGGAGCGCGCCGATGAATGTCTATGACCTGCTGCGGGGCCTCCACATCCTGGCCGTCATCGCCTGGATGGCGGGCATCATGTACCTGCCCCGCCTGTTCGCCTATCACGCCGAGGTGACCCCGGGATCAGAGATGGACCGGACCTTCCAGGTCATGGAGCTCAAGCTCTACCGGATTATCATGGGCCCCGCCATGGTGGCGTCCTTCCTCCTGGGCCTGGCCTTGATCTGGTTCGACGCCACGGCCCGGCTGGGAGGCTGGGGCTTCCTGCTCAAGCCCTGGATGCTCGCGAAGCTTTCGGGGGCGATCTTCCTGATCGGCTGGCACCACTACCTGGGCGCAGCCCGGAAGAGGTTCGCCGCCGGGACCAATACCCGCTCCAACCGCTTCTGGCGGGCGACCAACGAGTTGCCGTTCCTGGCGGCCATCGTCATGGTGCTGGCGGCGACCCTCGAGTTCGGCGGCTGAACCGCAAGCGCCACGGCCCTTGACCCCGGTCGCCGAGTGTGGTTCCGCTCCCGTGTCCGGACCGAACAGGTGTTCGGGACCGGATCCCGCCTCTCTCGCCGCGGGCGCGCCGCTCTTCTGTGTCGGCCCCTTGCCCCGGCTCCAAAATGACAGAGCTAAACGCGGTCGCGTCGACGCACCGCGCCGGTTGCCGCCGCCATGACCTGCGGTGGAGCCGGGAACTGAAAGACTGACCATGTCCGAAGACACTTTTTCACCAGACCCCGCGGATCTCGTTGAGGCCATCGAGGACGCAAGTCTCGACCTTCCAGGGGGCGAAGACGCCGCCGCCGAGGACGAGGAGCCCTCCCAGGCCGCCCAGGCCATCGCCGCCATGGGTCTGATCCGCATGTCCCTCCAGGAGCTGAAGGACAAATCACCCGCCGACCTCCTGAGCTTTGCCGAGACCCTGGAGATCGAGAACGCGAACTCCATGCGCAAGCAGGACATGATGTTCGCCATCCTCAAGGTCCTGGCGGAGGAGGGTGTAGAGATCTCCGGCTCCGGGACCATGGAGGTCCTGCCCGACGGCTTTGGTTTCCTCCGCTCGCCCGAGGCCAACTACCTTCCCGGGCCCGACGACATCTATGTCAGCCCGTCGCAGATCCGGAAGTTCGGCCTGCGGACCGGCGACACGGTGGACGGTGGTGTCCGCGCCCCCCGGGAGGGCGAACGCTATTTCGCCCTGGTGAAGGTTGACCAGATCAACTTCGAGCCGCCGGAGAACGTCCGACACAAGGTCCTTTTCGACAATCTGACGCCCCTCTACCCGCAGGAGCGCCTCAGGATGGAGATGGAGGATCCGACGCTGAAGGATCGCTCCGGACGGGTCATCGATATTGTCGCCCCGCTGGGCAAGGGTCAGCGCTGCCTGATTGTCGCCCCGCCCCGGGTCGGCAAGACGATCATGATGCAGAACATCGCCAAGGCGATCGCAGCGAACCACCCCGAGTGCTACCTGATTGTGCTCCTCGTCGATGAACGGCCCGAGGAGGTCACCGACATGCAAAGGACGGTGAAGGGAGAGGTCATCGCCTCGACCTTCGATGAGCCCGCCCAGAGGCACGTCCAGGTGGCCGAGATGGTGATCGAAAAGGCCAAGCGCCTGGTGGAGCACAAGCGGGATGTGGTCATCCTCTTGGACAACATCACCCGCCTGGGCCGGGCCTACAACACCACCGTCCCCTCCTCTGGCAAGGTGCTGACCGGCGGTGTTGACGCCAACGCGCTGCAACGCCCCAAGCGCTTTTTCGGCGCCGCTCGGAACATCGAAGAGGGCGGCTCGCTGACCATTATCTCCACCGCCCTGATCGATACGGGCAGCCGGATGGACGAGGTGATCTTCGAGGAGTTCAAGGGCACCGGGAACTCGGAAATCGTCCTCGACCGGAAGGTGGCGGACAAGCGGATCTACCCGGCGATCGACATCCTGAAGTCGGGCACCCGGAAGGACGAGCTCATCACCCCGCCGGCGCAGCTGGCCAAGACCCACGTCCTGCGTCGGATTCTCGCCCCCATGGGCGCCCAGGACGCCATCGAGTTCCTCCTCGACAAGCTGCGCCAGTCCAAGAACAACGATGACTTCTTCCAGTCCATGAACACCTGATCGCCGACGCCCGGTGTTTCACGTGAAACACCGGGGCGGCGCTTCGGGTCAGGGGATCAAGAGGGTCGAGCCCACGGTCTGTCGGGCCTCAAGCGCCTCATGGGCCGCCTTCGCCTGGCTGAGGGGGAAGGTCTGGCCGATCTCGATGGAGATTTCTCCCGCTGCGATCCGCCCGAAGACGGCTGCGGCGCTGGCGTCCAGCTCGGCCGTGGTGGCGGTGTAGTCGCCGAGGGTCGGGCGGGTGAAGAAGAGCGAGCCCAGGCGCATGAGCCGTCCGGGCTCGACAGCCGGCGGCGGGCCGGAGGCGTTGCCGAAGCTCACGAAGGTTCCCCTCCGGGCCAGGCTGCCCAGGGTCCCCTCAAAGGTGGAAGCGCCCACCGAGTCGTAGGCTGCGGTCACTCCCGCCCCGCCGGTGATCCGACGCACCTCTGCGGCCACGTCCTGTTCGCCATAGAGGATCACGTGATGAGCGCCGAGGGCCCGGGCCCGGTCGGCCTTGGCGGGGCTTCCCGCCGTGGCGATCACCTCGGCGCCCAGGGCCCGGGCCCACTGCACCATGATCTGACCTACCCCGCCGGCTGCGGCGTGGATCAGGACGGGCTCGCCGGGCTGGACGGGGCGGCAGCGCAGGAGGAGGAACTCTGCGGTCATGCCCTTGAGAAGGGCGGCCGCTGCGGTGCGCTCATCCACGCCCTCCGGGATCCGTACGGCCCGGCCGGCGTCCACCAGATGCAGGTCTGCATAGGCCCCGATAGGGCCGGAGGCGAAGGCGACGCGGTCGCCGGGGGCGAAGCGCTCTACCCCCTCCCCCGCGGCGATGACGTCTCCGGCCCCCTCCATGCCGAGTCCCGAAGGGAGACGGAGGGGATAAAGGCCGGACCGGTGGTAGGTGTCGATATAGTTGACCCCGATGGCCCACTGCCGGACCAGGATCTGGCCGGGGCCGGGTTCCGGGTCGGGCAGATCGACGAGATCGAGGACCTCCGGGCCGCCGGTGGCGGAGAGGCGAATGGCGCGCATGGCTCAGGCCGCTCCCAGGTTCAGGCGGAGGAAGTCGAGGCTCCTCTGGCCCGCAAGGGCTGCGTCCCCAGCGTGATAATGCTCGCCGCCCAGGCGGGCGAAAGCGTGGTCACGCCCGGGATAGGTATGGATGGTCGCCAGCGGCTGGTCGGCAAGGCCTTCCCGGATCGCGGCCTGGGCGGCGGGCGGCACGAAGCCGTCGGCCTCGGCGATATGCAGCATCACCGGTTTGCGGAGGTTGCGGCTCTCGCCGATCAGGCCCTCGATGCCCACGCCGTAAAAGGAGACGGCGGCGTCGACATCGGTGCGGGTGGCGGTCAGCCAGGCCAGCTGACCGCCCAGGCAGAAGCCGACCGCGCCGGCCTTTCCGCTGCAGCCGGGATCCGCCCGGATGTGGCCCAGGGTGGCGGCGATGTCCTTGACGCCCTGGTTGGTGTCGAAGGCGTTCATCAGGGCGAAGGCCTTCTTCCACTCCGCTTCGGTTCGGTCCGTGATGTCGACGCCAGGTTCGATGCGCCAGAAAAGATCGGGGCAGATGGCGAGAAAGCCCTGGGCGGCCAGGCCGTCGGTGATGTCGCGCATGACGGCGTTGACCCCGAAGATCTCCTGCAGGACCACAATGGCCGGGGCGCGGGCGGCGGCCGGTCGGGCGACATAGGCGCCCATCTCACCGCCTGAAACCTGGATTCGAACTGTCTCTGCCATGGGGTCCTCCGTTGGGTCAGGCTCCACATTTAGGCAAGGGGCGCGCCGAGCGGAAGCCGTTTTGCGAAGCCCGTCGCCGCGCGCTATTCTTTCCTCCCGCCTTGCAGGCGCGGCCTCATAAGGACACCCCCCATGAAGATCACGGTCGAAATCGACTGCACACCCGTAGAGGCCCGGACCTTTCTGGGCCTGCCGGACGTCAGCGCGCTGAACGCCGGTCTGGTCGAGGAGATGCAGGCGCGCATGAACGCCAACATGGCCATGCTGTCGCCGGACGAGCTGGTGAAGAACTGGATGGCCTTCGGCGCCGGGGCCCAGGAGCAGTTCACCAAGCTGATGACCCAGGCCGCCGGTATGGGCATGGGCGCCGCGCGCCCGAAATGACCGACACCATCTTCGCCCCGGCCACCGCGCCTGGCCGGGCGGCGGTGGCGGTCGTGCGCCTGTCCGGTCCGGACGCCCGTGCGGCGCTCTCCCGCCTGGGCGGCGGACGGCCGGCGCCGCGTCGCGCCAGTCTGCGGCGTCTCGTGGATGCGGACGGCAGGACCCTCGACCAGGCCCTGGTGCTGTGGTTGCCCGGACCCGGAAGCTATACCGGCGAGGACAGCGCCGAGCTTCATCTTCACGGCGGCCCGGCTGTTGTGGCCGGCGTCCTCGAGGCCCTTGCCAAAATGGGACTCCGGTTGGCGGAGCCGGGCGAATTCACCCGCCGGGCCTTCGAGAACAATCGGCTGGATCTCGCCCAGGCCGAGGGCGTGGCGGACCTGATCGAGGCGGAAACCGAGGCCCAGAGACGGCAGGCCCTGAACCAGCTGGACGGCGCCCTGGGCCGGGCGCGGGACGCCTGGCGCGCGGACCTGGTGGAGGCGCTGTCCCTCTTCGAGGCCGCTGTGGACTTTCCCGACGAGGACCTGCCCGCCGACATCGCCCGCCGGGCCCGTCCCGCTCTGGCACGACTCCTGGAGGCTCTGGGTGAGGCCGTCGCGGGCGTTCGACGCGCCGAGCAGGTGCGGGACGGATACGCCATCGCCCTGGTCGGGGTCCCCAACGCAGGAAAGAGCACGCTCCTCAACGCCCTGGCGCGCCGGGAGGCGGCGATCGTCACGCCGACGCCGGGCGCCACCCGGGACATCATCGAAGTCCCCCTCCGTTTGGCCGGTTACAAGGTGGTGCTGGCCGACACTGCGGGTCTGCGCGACGCGGCGGACCCGGTGGAGGTTGAGGGTGTGCGCCGCGCCAGGGTCCGGGCGGCTGAAGCCGATCTCAGGCTCTGGGTCGTCGATGGCGCCGGTCCCGCCGACCGGGGCGTGGCGCCGCCGGGCGTGCTCAAGGCTGGCGATCTCTGCCTGATCAGCAAGTCCGATCTTCCCGCAGGGGATGCGGTCACGCAGGCTCTGGCCGAGGCCGCAGCCCTGGGGCTGGAGTCTCACCGCCTCAGCGCCCACCGGGGCGAGGATGTCGCGGCCCTGGAGGCCGTCCTGGCGGACCGGGCGGCCTCGGCCCTCGGGTCCCACGAGCCTCCGGCGGCGACCCGGCTCCGGCACGCGGCTCTCTTGTCGGAGGCGATCCAGCGCCTTGAGAGCGCCGTCGCCATGGCCGGGGATCCCGAATTGGCGGCGGAGGATGTCCGGCTGGCGGCGCGGGCCCTGGACCGGATCACCGGGCGGATTGGGCCCGAGGACGTGCTTGACCGGATATTCGCCACCTTCTGCATCGGCAAGTGACCTGTTTCACGTGAAACACGGCCGGAAGTGGTGTAGGACGTCGCCGCCTGTCTCAGCCAGAGGAGCGGCCGGGGCCCATGTGGGATGTCATCATCATCGGCGGCGGCCACGCCGGCTGTGAAGCGGCGGCGGCCTCCGCGCGCTTCGGCGCCCGCACCCTGCTGCTGACCCACCGGATCGAGACCCTGGGCGAAATGAGCTGCAATCCCGCCATCGGCGGCCTGGGCAAGGGCCACCTGGTGCGAGAGGTGGACGCTCTGGACGGCGTCATGGGCCGGATGGCGGACGCCGCCGGAATCCAGTTCCGCCTACTGAACAGGTCCCGGGGCGCGGCCGTTCGCGGTCCCCGGGCCCAGATCGACCGCCGCCTCTACCGCGAGGCCATGCAGGCGGAGCTGGCCGCCACCCCCGGCCTGGAGATCCTCGCCGAAGCGGTGGAAGACCTGGTGGTCGCCGACGGTCGAATCGCCGGGGTCGTCGGCGCCTCGGGTCGGATCTTCCCGGCCGCCCGGGTGGTCCTGACCACCGGCACCTTCCTGAAGGGCGTCATCCACCTGGGCGAGCAGCGCATCCCCGCCGGCCGGGCCGGGGAGGCGCCCGCCATCGGCCTGTCCGACCGTCTCTACGATCTGGGCCTCTCCATGGGCCGGCTGAAGACCGGAACGCCCGCCCGCCTGGATGGACGGACCATCGCCTGGGACCGGCTGGACAGCCAGGCTGCGGACCCGGTCCCGAGCCCCTTTTCCTTTCTGACGGACCGGATCACCAATCCCCAGGTCGCCTGCGGCGTGACCGCCACAACGGCGGAGACCCACAGGATCATCTCTGAGCGCCTCTCCGAATCCGCCGTCTATGGGGGCCGGATCCAGGGTCGGGGCCCCCGTTACTGTCCCTCCATCGAGGACAAGGTGGTCCGCTTCGCCGACCGGACGAGCCACCAGATTTTCCTGGAGCCGGAGGGACTGGATGATCCCACCGTGTATCCGAACGGGATTTCGACCTCAGTCTCGCCAGAGACCCAGGACCTGTTCCTGCGCACAATTCCCGGCCTGGAGGCCGTCCGGGTGATCCGGCACGGCTATGCCATCGAGTACGACTACGTCGATCCCCGCGAGCTGGACCCGACCCTTGAGGTCAAGCGCCTGCCCGGCCTCTACCTGGCGGGCCAGATCAACGGCACGACCGGCTACGAGGAGGCCGCCGCCCAGGGCCTGGTGGCCGGCCTCAACGCCGCCCGGTCGGCATCGGGCGCGGACGCCGCCGTCTTCCGCCGGGACGAGGCCTATATCGGCGTCCTGATCGACGACCTGGTGACCCGGGGCGTCACCGAGCCCTACCGCATGTTCACCAGCCGGGCGGAGTTCCGCCTGACCCTGCGCGCCGACAATGCCGACCAGAGGCTCACCGATCGGGGGATCGCCCTGGGCTGCGTCGGCCCCGTGCGCCAGGCCTTGTGGGGCCGTCGCGCCGCAGAGCTCGAAGCCGCCCGCCGCCTGGCTTCGGAGAGGGTCCTGACCCCCGCCCAGGCCGCCCGGGCGGGCCTGCCCGTCAAGGCGGACGGACAGAGACGCAACCTCTCCGAGCTCCTCGCCTACCCCACCATCGACTTCGAGGACCTCGCCCGGATCTGGCCTGAGATCCTGGACTGGAGCCCGGTCGTCCGCGAGCAGGTGGAGATCGACGCCGCCTATTCCGGGTATCTCGACAGGCAGGCGGCTGACGCCGAGGCCTTCCGCCGGGACGAGTCCCTTCGCCTGCCCGCCGGACTGGACTACGCCGCTGTGGGCGGGCTCTCAAACGAGATCCGAGAGAAGCTTTCCACCGTTCGGCCCCTGACCGTCGGTCAGGCCGCCCGCATCGAGGGCATGACCCCTGGCGCCCTCACCGCCCTCCTGGCCCATGCCCGACGCCACGCCGCCTGAGGCGCCCCTGTCCGCAAGAGGGTTCGCTGACCTTACAGGCGCCGACGCCCGGGCCCTTGAAGACCTCGAGCGCTATCGGGCGCTCCTCGAAGACTGGAACCTGAGGATGAACCTGGTGGGTCCGGCCACCTTGCCGGCCTTCTGGTCGCGGCACGCCCTGGACTCCGCCCAGCTCCTGCCGCGGGCCCCGGAAGCCCTGACCTGGGCGGACCTCGGCGCCGGCGCCGGCCTGCCCGGGGTGGTGCTGGCCATACTGGGCCGCCACCGCCCGGGCTTCCACGTCCACCTGGTGGAAAGCATGTCCAAACGGTGCCGTTTCCTTGCGGCCGTGGTCAGCGAGCTCGGCCTGCCCGCCAGCATCCACAACGCCCGGGCGGAAGACCTTGACCTGACTGTGGATATCGTCACCTCCCGGGCTTGCGCACCCCTCGTCCGACTGCTTGGGTACGCCCGGCCCTACTTCGAGAGAGGGGCGACGGGTTTGTTCCTGAAAGGTCAAGATGTTGTGGCTGAAATCGAAGAAGCCACAAGATCATGGGATTTTGAGGTGGAAATCCTGCCCAGCCTGAGTGATGATCGAGGCCGCATTCTTCGCATCCGGAGCACTGGTCGTGGCCCCCGTCGCTGAAGCCTTCCGCCCCCTGAGGGTCCTGGTCGTCGCCAACCAGAAGGGCGGTGTGGGAAAGACCACCACCGCGATCAACCTGGGCACCGCCCTGGCGGCGGTGGGCGAACGTGTGCTGCTGATCGATTCCGATCCCCAGGGCAACGCCTCTACAGGCCTAGGGGTTCCCCGGGCTGAGCGCCGGATCACCCTCTACGATGTCCTGATGGGGGGCACGCCCCTGCTGGATGCAGTCACGCCGACCCGGTTGCCGGGCCTGGACCTCGCCCCCGCCGACCCGGACCTGTCCGGCGTCGAGATCGAGCTCGGCCAGGAGGCCCGCCGGTCCTTCCGTCTGCGCGACGCCCTCCAGGCGGTCCGCGCGTCCGGGCGCTACACCTATGTCCTGATCGATTGTCCGCCCTCCCTCAACCTGCTGACCGTCAACGCCATGACGGCGGCGGACGCCGTTCTTGTTCCCCTGCAGTGCGAGTTCTTCGCCCTTGAGGGTCTGAGCCAGCTGATGCGCACGGTGGACCTTGTGCGGGGCAGCCTGAACCCCCGTCTGGAGATTCAGGGCGTCGTCCTGACCATGTTCGACCGTCGCAACCGGCTCTCCGAACAGGTGGCGGGAGACGTGCGCAGCCACTTTGGCGAGGCGGTGTACCAGACGGTGATCCCGCGGAATGTCCGGGTGTCGGAGGCGCCGTCCTTCGGCAAGCCCGTGCTGATCTATGACATCAACTGCGCCGGCAGCCAGGCCTACCTGAAGCTGGCCCGCGAGGTCGTTCACCGCGAACGCGCCCGGCGCGAGGCGGCCTGAGGAGGCTCCGGTGGTGGAGAAACGCGGACTTGGACGGGGCCTCTCGGCCCTCCTCGGGGAGGCGGCGCCGCCCCCGCCCCCGCCCCCGGGCAGCGTGACCGAGATTCCGATCCACCATATCCATCGCTTCGAGGCCCAGCCGCGCGCCCGCTTCACCCCGGAGGAGATGGAGGCCCTGACCGAGTCCATCCGGGCGAACGGTGTCCTTCAGCCGATCCTGGTCCGGGCCCATCCCTACAACCCGGACCATTTCGAGCTGATCGCCGGGGAGCGGCGATGGCAGGCCGCCCAGCGGGCGGGGTTGCACGCCATCCCGGCCCTCATCCGGCAGATGACCGACGTCGAGCAGCTCGAGGCGGCCATCGCCGAGAACGTGCAGCGGGAGTCCCTGACGCCGATGGAAGAGGCTTACGGCTACCACAGCCTCGTGGAGCGGTATGGCCGCACCCAGGCCGAGGTGGCCCAGGCCATGGGCAAGAGCCGGCCGCATGTGGCCAACGCCATCCGCCTCCTCTCCCTGCCCCCGGAGGTCCAGGGCATGGTGTCGGAATCGGAGTTGAGCGCCGGTCACGCCCGGGCCCTGCTCGGGGCGCCCGACCCCCTCGCCGCCGCCCAGCTGGTGGTGCAGCGCGGACTGTCCGTCCGCGAGACCGAGGCCCTGGTCAAGCGCCTGCAGTCTGACGCAGAGACCGGCTCTGCGCCGCGGTCCTCGACCCGGGCGGCCCGGAAGGACGCCGACATCCAGGCCCTGGAGGCCGACCTGTCCGCCGCCCTCGGCCTGAAGGTCGAAATCGTCGACCGGGACGGTCAGGGCGAGGTGCGGGTCCGCTACGCCGCCCTGGAGCAGCTGGACGAAATCTGCCGCCGGCTCTCGCGCCGGTAGGTCCTGGCCATACCGTCCGGTCCGACCTCCCCTGCCCACCCTCTATGACCGCCCTCTATGACCAAATCGGCGTCGGCTATGCCGGCCTGCGCCGGGCCGACCCCCGCATCGCCGCCAGGCTGCTCGCCGCCCTCGGTCCCGTCGCTCCCCTGCTGAACGTTGGGGCGGGAACGGGCAATTATGAACCGGGCGACCGGAGGGTCGTGGCCGTCGAACCGTCCCGCGAAATGATCCGCCAGCGGCCGTCGGGGGCCGCACCCGCCGTCCAGGCCGCGGCCCAGGCCCTGCCTTTTGCCGACGGGGCCTTCGAAGCGGGGCTTGCCGTATTGACGGTCCACCACTGGCCCGATCCCCTCGCCGGCCTGCGTGAACTGCGGCGGGTGGTTCGCGGCCGGATCGTCATCCTGACCTTCGATCCCGCCGCCCGGCCCTGGCTGACCGACTACGTCCCGGCGCTCGCCGCCCTCGACGAGGCCCAGATGCCGCCCCTGGAGGTCTATGCCCAGGCCCTGGGACAGGTCCGCATCACCCCCCTCGACATCCCGCACGACTGTTCGGACGGCTTCCTCCACGCCTTCTGGGCTCGTCCGGAGGCCTATCTGGACACCCGTATCCGCTCAGGCAGTTCGTCGTTTCGCGCCCTCGCCGATACCGGGGCGGGACTGGAGCGTCTTCGCGCCGATCTGGAAAGCGGTGAATGGGACAGACGCTATGGCGGGCTGAGGCGCCACGACGCCTACGACGCCGGCTACCGGATCGTGAGCGCCGACGGATCGCCAGGGTCCGGCTGAAGGGCTTCAGAGACCGAGCCGGCGGGCCTTCGCTGCAATCTGCAATGCCAGGCGTTCCGCAACCAGGGCGTCCGGCGCCCGGGCGGTCTTGCACGCCCGGTCCGCCGCCAGGACGTCGGCGGTGATCGCGTCCAGGGTCTCCAGGCTCCAGGCGCGGGCCTGTCGCAGAAACTCTCGCTCGTCCTTCCAGAAGACCCCCGACGCCTTGGCGGCCTCCTGCAGGCCCGCACCGCTGCGGACGAGGGTCAGAACCCTTCGGAGCCGGCCCAGGTGCTGGCCCAGGGCGCGCACGGCGCCAGGCCCGGACAGCCCCTCCTGCGCCGCCCGCCGCAGGCCGGCCTGGGCCTCGGCCAGCCGCCCCCCGAAGGCGTCGGCAGCCGCCCCGGCGAGGGAAGCTTCCGGCTCCACCCCCAGGAAGGCTTCAAGCTCCATCGGACCGGCTGTGGTCCCCGAGCCCGGGCCGAGGAAGAGGGCGAGGCGCTCGATCTCCCGGCGGGCCACACCGCGCTCATGGGGCAGACGCGCCACAAAGAGGGCGAGGGCTTCCGCTGTCAGGCCGACCCCGTCCCTGGCCAGGGCCTCCCGGGTCATGCGCGCCACGTCGCCGGCCTCGTCCTCGTAGCAGGGGATGACCGCGCAGGCGTCGGCCTTCTCCGCCGCCCGGCGCAGGGCCGAGTCGCGCCCCAGAGCGCCGGCCTCCACGAGAAGGAAGGCGTCGGGGTTGAGGTCCCCGGCCAGAAGGCGACCCAGGGCTTCCACGGCCAGTTTCTCGCTGGCGGCCCGCTCGCCGCCGAGGCGCAGGCGGACCAGGCGCCGGCCACCCATCAGGGACTGGGCCGCCAGCTCGCCCTCCAGGCGGCCTTCGTCTCCGGAGAGGTCGCCTTCGGTGAGGACGGCGACGTTGAAAGGATCCTCGGGGTCCTCGGTGACGCGGGCGGCCAGCTGCGCCGCCCGTTCGCGGACGACGCCGAGGTCGCGGCCGTAGATCACGGCGGCGCGGACCCGGGGGTCGGGCCTGGCCAGGAACGTGTCCAGATCGGGCCGGCGGCTCAGGATCACCCGGATCAGGACCCCTGGCCGGCCAGGAAGGCGGCGAGCTCCAGGTGGATTCGCCGGGCGGCCTCCTGGGCGGCCCGGGCCTGCGCGTCCTGCTGGGCCACGACAGAGGCGTAGGGCTGGTCGGCGGAGTCGTAGGTCAACTCCACCCGGACCCTGCCGGTCTTCAGAGGCTCGCGCCGGGCGGCCGGGCTCAGGGTATAGGCCGCCGTCAGGACGTACTCGTAGCGGGTGGCGACATTGTCCACCCGCACGCCCCGGGGATAGCGCAATTCAGAGAGGGCCACGTCCAGCCGGTAGGCGGCGGGCAGGGCCGACCGGCGCCCGAGAGCGTCGTCCAGCTGCTCGCGCAGGAGGGCGCCCGCCCGGCCCTCGGGGGTGGTCACCTCGACGGCGGCGAGGCCCGCTCCCAGATCCGGCGTCGCATAGAGGGGCGTGAAGCCGCACCCCGCCAGCGGCAGGCAGGCGGCGAGGCCAAGTCCTCGGAGGAGGCGCCCGGGGACCTTCATCCGGCCGCCACGATGTTGACGATGCGATCCTTCACCACGATCACCTTGCGGATGGTCAGGCCCTCAAGACGCCGGGCCGTCTGCGGATCGTCAAGCACCATCTTTTCGACGTCGGCGGGCTCGGCGCCGGCCGGAGCGCGGATTTCCCAGCGCCGCTTGCCGTTGACCTGCACCGGAAGGGTCACCTCGGCCTCCCGGGTGAGGGCCTCGTCGAAGGCCGGCCAGGGGGTGAAGACCACCATGCCCTCGCCGCCGATCCGGGCCCAGCACTCTTCGGCCAGGTGGGGTGTGAAGGGGGCGATCAGCCGGGCGAAGACAGACAGGGCCTCGGCGCGCTCGGCCAGGAGGGCCTCAGAGGCGCCTTCCGCCTTGTGTTCGCGCAGGAGGTTCAGGAACTCGTAGAGGCGGGCGATGCCGGAATTGAACCGGAAGGTCTCGATGGCCTCGGTCACGGCCCGGGTCAGGCGATGGGTCGCCCGGCGCAGCGCCTCCGCCCCGGGGTGGTCGGGATCGGCCGCGTGCGGTCCCGCCGGCTGGCTCTCGAATTCGCCCCAGACCCGGTTGACGAACCGCCAGGCGCCTTCGACCCCGGCGTTGGACCATTGGGCGTCCCGTTCCGGGGGCGAGTCGGACAAGACGAACAGCCGCGCGGCGTCGACCCCGTAGACCTCGAAGATCTCCCCCGGGGGAACGGTGTTCTTCTTGGACTTGGACATCTTCTCAGGGTCGCCGATGACCACCGGCTCGCCGCTGGCCGCCAGACGCGCGCGCCGGCTCCGTCCTTCAGTCTCGATCACCACCTCGCCGGGCTCCACCCAGTCCCCGCTCTGGCGGCGGTAGGTTTCGTGGGTGACCATGCCTTGCGTAAACAGGCCCGCGAAGGGCTCGCGGACCGAGAGCTGACCGGCGTCGGCCAGGGCCTTGGTGACAAACCGCGCATAGAGGAGGTGAAGGACGGCGTGCTCGATGCCGCCGATGTACTGGTCCACGGGCAGCCAGTAGTCGGCCGCCGCCTTGTGGATCGCCTCGGCCGCCTCGACGTCCGTGAAGCGGGCGAAGTACCAGGAGGAGTCCACGAAGGTGTCGAGGGTGTCGGTCTCCCGCGCCGCCGCACCGCCGCACCTGGGGCAGGATGTATGCTTCCAGGTCGGGTGCCGGTCCAGGGCGCTGCCCGCCTTTCCAAACACGATGTCCGCCGGATGAGCCACCGGCAGGGCGTCCCTGGGGACTGGCACGACCCCGCAGGCGGGACAGTGGATGATCGGGATCGGGCAGCCCCAGGCCCTCTGGCGCGAGACTCCCCAGTCCCTCAGGCGGAAGACGGTGGCGCCCTGGCCGGCGCCCTCCGCCTCCAGCCGGGCGATGGCCGCAGCCTTGGCGGATTCGATGTCCAGGCCGTCGAGGAAGCCCGAGTTGAACAGGACCCCGCTCCCGGTCCAGGCTTCGTCGCCCACCTCGAAGGTCGCCGGGTCCGCCCCCGGGGGCAGGACGACCGGTCTGACCGGCAGGTCATACTTCCGCGCGAACTCCAGGTCGCGCTGGTCATGGGCCGGGCAGCCGAAGATGGCGCCCGCGCCATAGTCCATGAGGATGAAGTTGGCGATCCAGACCGGCAGCTCCACCGAGGGGTCGAAGGGGTGCCGGACTCTCAGCCCGGTGTCGAAACCGAGCTTCTCGGCGGTTTCGATCTCGGCCTCGGAGACCGCGCCGCGCCGGCAGGCGTCGACGAAGGCCGCGGCGGCCGGGTTGCGCGCCGCGACCTCCGCCGCCAGGGGATGGTCGGCGGCCACGCCCACGAAGGCGGCCCCGAACAGGGTGTCGGGTCGGGTCGTGTAGACCTCCAACCCGTCCGGTCGCGCAGGATCAGTGAAGTGGAAGGCGAAGCGGGCCCCCCGGGAGCGGCCGATCCAGTTCTCCTGCATGGTCCGGACCTTCTCGGGCCAGCGCTCCAGGCCCTTGAGGTCGTCCGTCAGGGCGTCGGCATAGTCGGTGATCCGCAGGAACCACTGGCTCAACCGCCGCTTCTCGACGACCGCGCCGGATCGCCAGCCCCGGCCGTCAATGACCTGCTCGTTGGCCAGGACGGTCTGGTCCACCGGATCCCAGTTGACCTGGCCCTCCTTGCGGTAGACCAGGCCCTTCTCGAACAGGTCCAGGAACCAGGCCTGCTGCCGGCCGTAGTATTCCACGTCGCAGGTGGCGAACTCCCGGGACCAGTCGATGGACAGGCCCAGCTCTTTCAGCTCGCTGCGCATCCGGGCGATGTTGTCGTAGGTCCAGGCCTTGGGATCGACCCCCCGCTCCATGGCCGCGTTTTCCGCCGGCAGACCGAAGGCGTCCCAGCCCATGGGGTGCAGGACATTGAAGCCCCGGGCGCGCTTGTAGCGGGCGATGACATCGCCCAGGGCGTAGTTGCGCACATGGCCCATGTGCAGCCGGCCCGAGGGATAGGGGAACATCTCGAGCACATAGTACTTCGGCCGGGACGGGTCGGGAGGCCCGGCGCGGAAGGCGTCCGCCGCCTCCCAGGCGCGGCGCCACTTCGGCTCGGTTTCTTTCGGATTGTATCTGGCCATGGCGGGCATACCGTCGGATCGGGTCACGGAAGAAGGGTCGGACCGGCCCCCTGGGCGCAGTCCGGTCCGTCAGGGCCGGGGGCGGATCCTGGAGGGTCGGGCTGCGCCCCCGGGGTTCAGCCGGGGACGTCGGAAAGTCGGACCTGGCGCGCCCGCGTCAGGATGGCGTTCTCGAGATCGATCTCGGTCTGGGCGTTCACCTGGGCGTCTGTCCAGGCGCCGGAAGGATCGCGCACCTGCCGGAACAGGGCGACGTTCAGCCCATCCGCCCGAAGGCGGCTGTCGAGGATGTAGACGGTCGCCTTGAAGCGCTCGTCCGGCTTCTCGGGATTGACGTACCAATCGGTAATGATGACCCCGCCGTAGGGATCCGCCGAAGCCAGGGGCATGAAGGACAGGGTGTCCAGAGCCGCCCGCCACAGATAGCCGTTCACCGAAATCGCGGGCCGGTCGCCCTGCGGCCGGGAGCCGCCGTCGAAGACGCCCAGCGGGTTGAAGCCGGCGGGCTCCCTGCCCTCGAAGGTCCTGGGCTCGCGATTCGACGCACACGCGCCGAGCGAGGCTGCGGCGACAATCGCCAGACCCGCCATCAGGCTCTTCTTCAGGACTCCGGTTTCAGACGGCATCCGCACCGCTCCACACTTCAGGGCCTGCGCCCCGCGGCGCAAACCGGCGCCACCCCGCGCCGCGCCCTCTATATCAATGCCCGGACGCGGGCCAAACAGGAATCACGTGGCGCCGCCGCCACAGGCCCGGTCGGATTCCCGGGCGCCGGGGGGCGATCAGGTTGACCGGCGGGCCGGGCGACCCCTAATGGACAGAAGGGCCTATTTTGGGCGCAATTGACTGGAATACATCCGGTCTGTCTGGTGGTGAGTTCTCGCGTGTCCCTTCCGGGTTTGACATCCGGGCGTCTTGTCGCCCTCCTGGCCGGCGCCCTCCTTGCGGGTGCGGGAACGGCGGCGCATGCGGATCCGGCGCGAAAGCCCGCAGATTTCACCGTGCGTGTCGACCAAACCGCCAACCCCGCCGGGGGAACTTCCCTGACCTGGGACGCCCGCAAGGGGCGCTGGGGCATGACGCTCAATGTCGAGGCGCCCCAGACCCGCGAGCCGGACTGGACCGATGTGAAGGCCGGCGCCTACTACCGGGTGTCGCCCCGACTCAGCATCGGGGGCGCGGTCTCCATGGGCGACCAGGCCGGGCAACCTGAGGCCTGGCGCAAGGTCGCGCCTCAGCAGCCAGCGCCCCGCGTCCGGCTTGAGACCGCCTTCAAGTTCTGAGGTCGCCGGTCCGGCCTGCGGCGGGCGCCGTGAGGCTGAAACCCACGCCTGCAAGACCCGCCGCGCCGGTCATCCGGAGTCGGCCAGCCGTCGCATCATTGACGCCGCCCAGGGCGTAGGCCGGCGCTGAGGCCGTCCTCACCCTCTGGGCGAAGCGCAGGGCGCCAAGGGGCGGACCCGCAGACGGTGAGGCCGACGGGAACACTGCCGAAAGGACGAAGGCGTCAATTCCGGAACGTCGCGCCGCCCGCGGCGTGTGCGCCGCCGCGGTGATGATCCAGCCCGGCCGCCGCAGTCGCCAGGCGCGGCCGGCCAGCCGTTCGGGAAGGTGAACGCCCGAGGCGCCCGCGCGCGCGGCCAGCTCGGCGTCCGCGCCCACCAGGAGGACCAGGCCGCGCCGCCTCGCGACGATCGCCAGGGCCCGGGCGGTTTCCAGCCGGTCGGGCGCCCCGAAGGCCCGGTAGACCAGGCCCGCGCCCCGGGGCAGTTTGTGGGCGAGGGCCAACGGATCGGCGGTCCGGTCCGGATCGGTGAAGACCAGCAGGGGCGGCGGCCTCTTCCCCTGGGACC
>NZ_JADBZL010000026.1:0-13855 GCF_020402505.1 Phenylobacterium sp.
GAGCATGACTCTTTTAGATGGAACCGTAACCTGAGTTTCTGAGGTAGTTGGCGCACTCTTTTGGGGTGAAGGCTTCGATGAGGTCTCCGACTTTTCGCCAGGTGGCTTCGATGTTGCGGGGTTGGGTTTGTCGCATGCCGTGCTTGAGCTTGGCGAAGACCTGTTCGATCGGGTTGAGGTCTGGGCTGTAGGGCGGCAGGAACAGCAGATGAGCGCCCCGGGCTCGCACAGCGGCCCTGGCGGCCTTGCCCTTGTGGCTGCCGAGGTTGTCCAGCACCACGACATCGCCGGGCGACAGGGTTGGGGCCAGGATCTCTTCCACATAGACAGTGAAGAGCTTGCCGTTGATCGGCCCGTCGATCACCCACGGTGCATCAATGCGATCATGGCGCAGGGCGGCGATAAAGGTCTGGGTCTTCCAGTGTCCGAAGGGGGCATAGGCTTTCAGGCGTCGCCCTCGCGGTCCCCAGCCCCGCAGGGGCGCCATATTGGTTTTGACCCAGGTTTCATCAATGAAGACCAGTCGTTCAAGGGCGATGCGGCTCTGGTAAGCTTTCCAGCGGTCGCGTTTGCGCGCCACGTCAGGCCGCGTCTGTTCCTCGGGCAGCAGGGTTTTTTTTGAAGCTCAGCCCTTCGGCGTGAAGGAACACCCACACCGCTCGCGGATCGGTCTTGATCCCGCGTTCGGCCAACTCTGCGGCCAGACCCCGCAGCGTGAACCGCCCGGACCCAATCCGCGCACGCAGCCAGTCGGCCGTGTCCCCCGACAGCGTCCGGGGCTTGTGCCCGCCCATCTGAGCGGGAGCCACCGATCCGGTCTCCCGCTCGCGCTTGGTCCACTTTGAAACGCAGGAGGGCGAGATATGTAGCCCCGCCGCTATCTCTCGGTTGGTCTCTCCAGCCGCCTTGCGCGCCAAAGCCCGTTCGCGAAGATCCATGGAATACGGAGCCGCCATCCTTGCTGACCTCCTCCAGCAGCAAGGGTGAATCACATCAGACCCGATTTGAGAATCCAGATTCCGCTAAAACACATCCCGCTCTAGGGCGCCGAGAGACATCCGCGCTCTGATCCAAATCGCACCGACAAGGGGGCCAAGGGCAGTTGAGCGGCGACTTGAACCGGAGCCGGCTGCGATGATCGACGCCAGGCTCACGCCTGTCCAGCGGCCTTCAGCCGCCTTCCGGGCGCGGGAACAGACGACCGAGATCGCCGATCCGGGTCTCCGCTCCGGCCACGAGGATGTCCGCCGCCTCCCAGGGCCGCTCGCGGGCGAAGACGGCCGCTTCCCGGGCGTCCCATTCCCGGGCCCAGAAATCCGGCATGTCCGGACCATCCCGTTGGGCCACCCGGAGCGGCCGGGTCTCCGTGCGGCTCTGAACCCAGATCCTGAGGTCGTAGAGGGCCCTGATATCCGGGCGCATCGAGAACAGCCCTTCGACCAGGACCACCGGGCCGCAGATCTCGGTGGGCGCCCCGATCGCGCGGGTGCTCCAGTCGAAAGGGCGCGGACGAGCCAGGCCCTGCCCCCGAAGCCCCTCAAGGGTGGTCCGGATTTCATCCCATCGCAGGTGCTGCAGGGGAAAGGGATCGAGGGGCGGGAAGGGGTAGGCCGCGAAGAACTCATCCATCCCGAGATAGGTTGCGTCCGGCTCGAGCCGGTCCAGGAGCCCCTCCCCCAGTGCGGTCTTGCCGCCGCAGCCCCATCCGTCGATCGCCACCAGGGCGGTCCGCCCCGGCGCCGCCAGGCCCCGGATCCTGTCCGCCAGGGCGTCAAGGAAGTGCGCCGGGTAATGACCCGCCGCGCCCGCGCGTCTCGGAAGTCGCGATCGCCAGGCTATGAGCGGTAGTCCCCGTTGATGGCCACGTACTGCTTGGTCAGGTCGCAGGTCCAGACGGTGGCGGAGCCGCGGCCGACGCCGACGTCGACGCTGACCTCAAGCTCAGATTTCTTCATGTAGGCGCTCATCTTCTCCTCGTCGTAGGTGGGAGAGATGAGGCCGTCCTGAGCGGCGACCAGGGGCCCGAACTCGACCCTCAGCCGGGTGCGGTCGATGGGCTCGTCGGCCCGGCCGACCGCCATGACAATCCGACCCCAGTTGGCGTCCTCGCCGGCGAAGGCGGTCTTGACCAGGGGACTCTCGGCGATGGTCCGGGCGATCTTGCGCGCCGAGGCCGGGCTCTCGGCGCCGGTGACGTTGATGCGCACGAACTTGGTCGCGCCCTCCCCGTCCCGAACCAGCTGCAGGGCGAGGTCGAGGAGAACCGCCTCGAGCTTTTCGCGGAAATCCGCCAGCCGCCGGTCGCCGGCCCGGCTGATCTTCGGCGCACCGGACTGGCCCGTGGCGAACAGGAGCAGGGTGTCGTTGGTGGAGCGGTCGCCATCCACGGTCACGCAGTTGAAGGTCGAGCGCGTGTAGAGGCTGGCGAGGTTCTGAAGGGCCTTCGGGGCGATGTCGGCGTCGGTGGCGACGAAGGCCAGCATGGTGGCCATGTCCGGGGCGATCATCCCCGAGCCCTTGCAGATGCCGGCGATCCGCACCGTCTTCCCGTCGATCTCGGCCTCGGCGAAGGCCCCCTTGGGAAAGGTGTCGGTGGTCATGATGGCCCGGGCGGCGCCCGCCCAGCCGTCCGCCGACAGGGCGGCTTCCACCTCGGGGAGGCGCTGGGTGATCTTCGCGTCATCGAGCAGGACGCCGATGACGCCGGTGGAGGCGATCATCACGTCGCGCTGGCGGCAGTCGAAGCGCTTGGCCACGGCGGAGGCGACCCGCCGGGCGGCGTCCGCCCCGGGCTTGCCCGTGAAGGCGTTGGCGCAGCCGGCGTTGACGACCAGGGCCCGGGCGTCTTCGCCCTGCGACTGGGCAAGCGCCCTGCGGCACCAGTCGACGGGGGCGGAACCGACGCCATGCCGGGTGAAAACCCCCGCCACGCTGGTTCCCTCGGCGAAACGCATGACGAGCAGGTCCTCGCGGTCGTGCTTGTAGAAGCCGGCCCGCCCGGTCGCGAGCTCTACCCCGTCGATGGGCGGGATGCGCGGGAACGGGACCGCAAGAGGCGAGACCGGGAGTGCGCCTTTCGCCGGCGCCGCGGGCGCTTCGGCCGGATCGTCAAAGGCCCGGGACTGGCGATCGGCGCGCCGCAGGGCGGCCCGCTTGATCGCCGAGGCCAGGGGGTCCAGCGCCCGCTCCAGAGTCTGGCCCACGGCCTCCACGGGCTTGGCGGCGGAGCGACGGCGTGAGGGTCCGGCCTCGGGCGGCGTCGGCTTGCGGCTCATGGCGGGGTCCCCTCCGTCTTATCCCTGGGCTTGTCCTTGTCTTTGTCCTTGGGCGCGGCTTCCGGCGTTGGCGTCCCGGAAGCAGGCTCACGCGGCTGCCCGGGCACATCCGGCGTGGTCTTGAGGAAGGTCTGGACCTTGGCCTGACCCCGAAGCTTCTCCAGGAGGTCCCGGACCTGGTCATAGGTCAGGAAGCGGACAATCTGCGGTCGCGCCGCCTCAAGGCTAATGGGCTGTTCCGGCCTGCGGTCCTCGATTCTCACGAGCGCCCACCCGCCTTCAACCTGAAAGGGGCCGATCGTCTGTCCCGCCTTGGCGGTCTTCAGAGCCGCCTCGTAGGAGTCCGGCATGATGTCGGCGGTAAAGTACCCGAGATCGCCGCCGTTGAACCGGGTGGCGGCGTCGAGAGACCGCTCCATGGCCAGGGCCTCGAAGGAGCCCCCCGAGGCCAGAAGCTTGCGGATCGCCTCCGCCTCGGGCTGGGTCGCCACGACGATCTGACGCGCGCGGATCTCCTCCGTCTGGCGGGAAAGCCGGACCTGCTCCTGGTAGAGACTGCGGATGGCCGGCTCACTGATGGCGCCGGTGACGGTGGAGTCCACCACCAGGTCCGCCAGGATGCGCTCCCGGGCGGCGGCGAGCCGCCGCTGGACGGCGGGGTCCTTGTCCAGCTTGCGCCGGGCAGCCTCAGCGGCCAGCAGTCGCCGGTCGATCACTTCGTCGGTGGTGCGTCGGAACTGTTCAGAGGACGGATCGAGGGGCTCACCCTCACCGATCAGGCCCTGGGCGACAGCCTCGCGCTTGACGTCAGAGGTCCAGACCGGGACTCCATTAACCCGGGCGACCACCACGTCGCCGGCCTCAGGTGGCGATTCCGAGCGTTCGCGTCCCTGGCATCCGGCCAGGCCCAGACAGGCGACGGCCAGAGCGCTCAGAAAAAGACGCGGGAGGGTGGCGGATGCGACCATCATCATGCCGTCGGGTATCCCTGCGGAAACGAACCGGAGACTGTCCCTAGACCTTCCGGCGCGCCCTGCAAAGCGCAGCGACCGAGGCATACGCCGGGGGGGCCTGCGTTGACAGTCCGAGGGGCGCTGCTTAAGTCACCCCCACCCCGGGGGAAGCGGGTTTTCCGGGTTCCTGGCAGGCCTCGCCGAAGCGCCGCCCCCTCATCCCGCACAGGTCCGGATTTATCCCTTGAGCATCTTCCAGCGACTCTTCGGCTCGTCGAATGACCGCAAGGTCAAGGCCATGATGGCCCGGGTGGCCCGGATCAACAGCCTCGAGCCCGCGATGCAGGCGCTGAGCGACGAGGCCCTGCGCGGCAAGACCGTCGAGTTCCGTCAGCGCCTCGGCCGGGGCGAGACCCTGGACCAACTGCTGGAGGAGGCCTTCGCCGTGGTCCGCGAGGCGGCGCGGCGGGTGCTGGGCCAGCGCCACTTTGACGTCCAGCTGATCGGTGGGATCGTCCTGCACCAGGGCGGCATCGCCGAGATGCGGACCGGCGAGGGCAAGACCCTGGTGGCCACGGCCCCGGTCTACCTGAACGCCCTGCCCGGGGACGGGGTCCACGTCATCACGGTGAACGACTATCTCGCCCAGCTGCACGGCGACTGGATGGGCCAGGTCTACCGCTTCCTGGGCCTCTCGGTCGGCGTGATCGTCCACGGCCTGAGCCAGGGGCAGCGAAAGGCCGCCTACGCGTCGGACATCACCTACGGCACCAACAACGAGTTCGGCTTCGACTACCTGCGAGACAACCTCGTCTACGAAATGGATGAGATGGTGCAGCGGGGCCACAACTTCGTCATCGTCGACGAAGTGGACTCCATCCTGATCGACGAGGCCCGCACGCCCCTCATTATCTCGGGGCCCACCGAGGACCGGTCCGACTTCTACCGGACTGTAGACGCCCTGGTGAAGGAGCTGATCAAGGACCGCTCCACCTTCGACCATGACGAGAAGCAGAGGCAGGTCATCCTCACGGAAGAGGGCGCCGAACGGGTCGAGGAAATGCTGCGTGCGGGCGGGCACCTGGAGGAGGACACCACCGGCCTCTACGATGCCGCCAATGTGTCCGTGGTCCACCACGTGAACCAGGCCCTCCGCGCCAACGTCCTCTACACGCGCGAGAAGGACTACATCGTCCGGTCTGGCGAGGTGATCCTGATCGACGAGTTCACCGGCCGGATGATGCAGGGCCGCCGGCTGTCCGAAGGCCTCCACCAGGCCATCGAGGCCAAGGAAGGCGCCCACGTCCAGCCCGAGAACCAGACCCTGGCCTCGGTGACCATCCAAAACTATTTCCGCCTCTACAAGAAGCTCTCCGGCATGACCGGGACGGCCGCCACCGAGGCCCAGGAGTTCGCGGACATCTACAAGATGGACGTGATGGAGATCCCGACCAACCGGCCGGTCGCGCGGATCGACGACGACGACGAGGTCTACCGGACAGAGGACGAGAAGAACCAGGCGATCCTGAAGCAGATCGAGGACTGCTACATACGCGGCCAGCCCATCCTGGTGGGCACCGTCTCGATCGAGAAGTCCGAGGCCCTCTCCACCCTGCTTCACGCCCATGTTTTCGAGGTGGACGGCAAGGTCCAGAAGGGCATCCCGCACAATGTCCTGAACGCCCGCTATCACGAGCAGGAGGCGATGATCGTCGCCGACGCCGGCATACCGGGCGCGGTGACCATCGCCACCAACATGGCGGGCCGGGGCACCGACATCCAGCTGGGCGGCAATATCGACATGCGGGTCCTGCGCTGGCAGGACGAGCAGCGCGGCCTCGGCATCGAGGTGAACCCTGAGCAGGTGATCTCACGCAAGGCCGAGCTCGAGGCCGAGATCGCGGACCTCAAGGCCCAGGCCCTCGCAGCCGGCGGCCTCTTCGTGCTGGGCACGGAGCGCCACGAGAGTCGGCGGATCGACAACCAGCTGCGCGGCCGGACCGGCCGCCAGGGCGACCCGGGCCGGTCCAAGTTCTTCCTGTCCTGTGAGGACGATCTGCTGCGCATCTTCGCCGGCGAGCGCCTGGACGCCATCATGCGCACCTTCGGGGTGCAGGACGGCGAGGCCATTACCCACAAGTGGCTGAACAACGCCATCGCCACCGCCCAGAAACGCGTCGAGGCGCGCAACTACGAGATCCGCAAGAACCTCCTGAAGTACGACGACGTGGTCAATGACCAGCGCAAGGCGGTCTTTGAGCAGCGCGCCGAGTTCATGGCCGACGAGGACCTCTCGGACGTGGTGACGGAGATGCGCCGGGACACCATTGGCGACCTCGTTCGGCGTCATCTGCCGCCCAAGGCCTATGCCGAGCAGTGGGATCTGGAGGGCCTGGCCGAGCAGACCCGCTCCATCCTCGGCCTCGACGTTCCAGTCGCCGAATGGGCGGCCGAGGAAGGGATCGCAAACGAGGAGTTCGAGGAGCGGCTCATCGCCGCCTGCGACGCCCGGGTGCAGGAGCGCGAGGCCCTGATCAGTCCCGCCCAGATGCGGACCATCGAGAAAAGCTTCCTGCTCCAGACGGTGGACCTTCAGTGGCGCGAGCACCTCACCCACCTGGACCACCTGCGCAACGTGATCGGCCTGCGCGGCTACGGCCAGCGCGATCCGCTGAACGAGTACAAGACCGAGGCCTTCTCCCTCTTCGAGAAGCTGTTGGTGGACCTGCGGCACAATGTGACGCGCTGGCATATGACGGTGGAGTTCCAGTTTGCCGACCCTCAGCCGCCGGCCGCCGCTTTCCAGGAAATCCACCTCGACCCCCTGACCGGCGAGAACGCCGCACAAATGGGGGTTCTGCCCGAGGGACTTTCCCCCGAGCAACGCCAGGCCCTGCCCTTCTCCGCCCTGCCGGCGGGCTGGCAGCAGACCGGGCGCAATCAAGCCTGCCCCTGCGGTTCCGGCAAGAAGTTCAAGCACTGTCACGGGGCGCTGGTCTGAGGCCCCGGCGGGCGTTCAGGCGGCTTCCCTGAACGCCGCCTCGTAGAATTCCGGCCGGAAGCCGAGGACCCTCCGGTCGCCGAGGTCCAGCAGGGGCCGCTTGATCATCGACGGCTGGGTCAGCATCAGGGCGATGGCCCGCCCGGCGTCGAGGTCCACGCGGTCGGCCTCGGGCAGCTTGCGGAAGGTGGTCCCGGCCCGATTCAGGACCCGCTCCCAGCCGAACTCATCCACCCAGGCGGAGAGGCGCCCCGCGTCGATCCCCGAGACCTTGTAGTCATGGAAGACGTAATCCTTCCCGTGCGCCGCCAGCCAGGCCCGCGCCTTGGCCACCGTGTCGCAGGCCTTGATGCCGTAAAGGGTCGGGATCATCGGATCGCGCCTCAGCTCGTGGTCGCAAAGGTCTCGGTCTCGATCATCCACTGACCCGTGACCCGGCGCCAGACCGCAAGGTAGGGGCCTGACTGGGGCGGGGCGTCCTTCCATCCCGCCGTCCAGCGGCCGTGCTCGGCGGCGCGTCGTCCTGCGGTGTCCACCTCGACGCGCTCCGGCGTCCGGACATAGCCGCCGAAACCCGGGTCCGCGAACTGGCTGGCGAAGGCGGCGAGGATGGCGTCGCGGCCGGTGATGACCGAGCCGTCGCCGGCGATCACCACCGCTGTGGCCAGGAAGACCGGCCCTAGCCGCGCGGTCTCCCGACCGGCGATGAACCGGTTGGTCAGCCGCCGGCGGGCGCGGATGGCGTCCGCAGGGTCGATCATGTCCCCGGGACGCCCCTAGTAGGCCGTCCAGCCGCCGTCGGTGGCGTAGACGCCGCCGGTGAAGTTGGACGCCTCGGGCGACAGCAGGAACAGCATCATGGAGACCTGTTCGCCCACCGTGGCCGGCCGCTTGTTGGAGTCCGTGTAGGACAGGAGGCTGTCGATCTTCAGCCGGCCCATGGTCGGGCCCTTCTGGTCCTTCATCGAGGCCGCCACCAGGATCCCGGCGCGCTCGACCATCGGGGTGTCCGTGGCCGCCATGTTCACCGAGTTCACCCGGATGCCGTAGGGCGCATAGTCGATGGCGGCGTTGCGGGTCAGGCCGGTGACGGCGTGCTTGCTGGCCACGTAGGCCGGGTTGCCCGACAGGCCGGTCAGACCGGCTATGGAGCCGACATTGACGATGGCGCCGCCCCGGCCCTGGGCCAGAAGCTGGCGCAGCTCGGAGCGCATGCTGCGGAAAACGCCGGCGGTGTTGATCCGCACAACATTGTCGAAGTACTCGTCCGACGCCTCATGGATGGGGGCGAAGACCAGCTTCTTCTGGCGGGCGTAGTCCACGGGGTCGCCCGAGAAGACGCCATCCATCACTCCGGCATTGTTGAGGGCCAGGTCCAGGCCGCCGAACCTGTCGACCGCCGCCTTGACCATGGCGTCGCAGACCGAGGTCTCGGACACGTCGCCGTAGACGAAGACGGCCTTGCCGCCCGAGGCGTTGATCTGGTCGACCACGGCCTGGCCCTGGTCCTTGATCCAGTCGACGCCGACGATGTTGGCGCCTTCCTTGGCCGCGCGAATGGCGGCCGCAGCGCCCATGCCCCTGGCGCAGCCGGTGACGATGAGGGTCTTGCCCGTGAACCGGCCGGGGATGACGTACTCGGGGTCCACCGGGGTCATGTCCTTGACCCCGACGCCCTTGGCGCCCTTCGGCCCCACCTGGGCGGAGGCCGGCGGGGCGGTCGCTGCGGCGGTCGCGGCGGCGCCGGCGATCGCAATGCCCTTGAGGATATCCCGACGTTCCATTTGCTGGTCCCTTCTCCCTGGCGTGGACGGAGCCGCCCACCTGTACGTTTCTGGACTATTCCTTCATCCTGTCTCAACTACAAGCTGCGCGCGGACTTGCGGGGAAGGGTCCCGTTGCGGAGTCCAAGCGCAAGAAGGGCGAAGACCGATGGCGCAGCGCATCCGGGTCATGATGCCGGGTCCGGGCCGGATCGCCGGCCTGTTGACGCTTGCCGTCGCCGCGCTTGTGCTCGCCGCGTCGCCGCAGGCGCGGGCCCAGTCGGCCGGCGTGTCCGATCCCCTGAACGGGGCGGCGATCGAGGCGATCCGCGTCGTGGTGGTCAATCCCGGCCCGGATGCCGCCGTCGCAGACCGTGTCGCGGATTCCGTCCGCAGGTCCCTGGCCCTCTTCCCGGGGGCCCGCTTCTCGAAGGAGGCCTTCGACCTGCAGCTGGCCCGGGCCCGCCGGACCGCAGAGGTCGGCGGCCTCGATTATGACGTCAGCCTGGGCTCGGCGGGCGGCGTGGATGTCGAGGTCCGGGTCACCCTGGGCGACTCCGCCGCCAGCCGCGAAGGCCGCGGGCGGCTCGCCGGCGATCCTGACGCAGGCTCCCTTCTGCTTGACCGGAACGGGACCTACCTCGTCGGCAAGTTCGACGCCCTCGGCCTCTACTACGCCAACAACAATTCCTGGTACGGCCAGCCCGGACCCCTGCTGGCCGGCAACCCCCTCGTCCAGGGACAACCCTCGGGCGCCGGCTACCGCGACTGGGCGGAGGCCTATGTCCACTACGGGGTCTACGGGATCACCCCCCTCTCCAAGCAGGTCTATCTGTATGGCGGCCTGAGCGGCATTACCGCAGCCTCCAGCGGGGATGAGCTGTTCAGCAGCAAGACGCGCACCCACACCGGCCTCGAGGACGCCTATGTCGGCCTTGTCGGCGGCTCCACGGACGCCTCCGGGAACCGGCTGGTCTACAACCTCTCGGCGGGCCGCCAGAAGTTCACCCTGGCGAACGCCTTCCTCATCGCCAACACGGCGGCCAACGGGCACGACCGGGCCGCCCTGCAGGCCAACGCCCGCTGGGCTGCGGACAATCTGGTGCTCGCCCAGGTGGCCTACAACCGTCTGCGCCTGGAGGCCTTCCACCTCGATCCCGACGAACTCCCGATCCTGGACTCCGGGACCCGGCTGGCCGGCGTGAACGCCGAGTTCCGCCCCTCCCCCGACTGGATGGTCGCCGCCAGCTATGTCCAGGCCACCGACGGGCGGGCCGCCTATTACGGCCCGACGGGAGCGCTGGTGGGCGTGCGCAAGGGCCTGCGGGTCTACGACGCCCGGTTCACCTATGCGCCGGCCGAGTCCCGGCAGGGTCCCTTCGGCGGCGCGGAGATCGCCCTGCAGGAGAATACGGACTTCCCGATGAAGGCCAGGGCCGGCTGGGCCGAGCTGGGCTATCGCTGGCCGGCGGCGACCTGGTCGCCCTCCGTCAGCTACCGCTACTCCTACTTTTCAGGGGATGACCCGGCCACGTCCGCCTTCGAGCGATGGGACCCCCTGTTCTCGGGCGGTAACGGCGAGCAGTGGGTTCAGGGCGCCAACCACTTCAAGGTGGTGCAGGACAGCAATGTCATCGCCCACCGGATCCAGCTCCGGCTGAAGCCGGACCCGCGGGTCGAGATCGTGCCCCAGCTCTGGACCTTCAGGGCTGCGGAGGCGAACAATATCGGCGGCAACCCCGCCCTGTCCTTCCTCAACAGCCGCGACTACGGCCGGGAGGCGAACGTCACCGCCAAATGGTTTGTATCCCGGAAGATCTACGTCCACGGCCACCTGGCCTACACCCAGCCCGGCGACGCGGTGAAGCGGGCCCTCCCGGACAAGCCGGACGGCTGGTTCAGCGTCCTGATGTTCGTGCGCTACGCCTACTGACGGCGCGGAACGGGGCCTAGCCGGGCGGCGCCTTCCTCGAAGGTCCTGCGGGCGTCGCCGCAGAAGTCCGGGCCGAGCAGGGGCGCCTGTGACGATGTGGAGACCGCCGCCGAGGCGATCCCGTGGCCGAAGGCGGCGGCGAAGTCGAAGGCCGCGTCTGCGCCGTGCTGGCGCTGCACCTCTGCGGCCATGCTGCGGACCCTGGCGTCGAAGGCGTCCCGCTGGGTGCCCGGCGTGCACTGGTGCGCGACGCCCGCGAAGAAGCCGAGCCGGGGAACCTCCGTGCGGGGAAGCGCGGGCTGGGTGGCCACCGCGGTGGCGAGGATCACGGCGAGCATGTCGGGAACTCCCTCAGGGGACGGAAGGGCCAAGTCTGGCAGGCGCCCCCGCCAGCGCGCAACCCCCGCCAGGGATCAGGTCGAAAGGGGCTCGACGATAACCGTGCCCGCCTTGGTCCCGGACTCCACCTGCTCGTGGGCGGCGGCGCAATCCTTCAGCGGGTGCCGGCCGGCGACCGGCAGGATGCGCGGGCCGGTGGAGATCCAGTTCAGGATGTCCGACTGGGCCCGACGACGCGCCTCATGCGGGCTGACCGGAAGGTAGACCCCGTGGACGTTGAGGTTCAGCCGCATCAGGTCGCCCGCCGGGACGAGGGGCCGGGGCTCTCCCTTGGTGGCGTAGAAGGCGATGGAGCCATTTCCCTTCACGCAGGCCAGGGTGACGGCGAGGTTCCCGCCAAAATCCACATCCACCACATGATCGACGCCGGCGCCGCCGGTGAAGTCGCGCACCGCCGCCGCCACGTCCTGTGTCCGATAGTTGACGACAAGGTCCGCGCCGGCCTCCCGGGCCCGGGCGGCCTTGGCCTCGCTGCTCGCGGTGGCGACGACGCTCGCCCCCGCCCACTTCGCCAGCTGGACGGCGTAGCGCCCCACGGCCCCCGCGCCTCCGGTGACCAGGACCGTGCGCCCCTGCACCGGACCGGCGACGAAGAGGCTGCGGTGCGCCGTCATGCAGGGAATGCCAAGGGTCGCCCCCTCGGCGAACGACACCCCGTCCGGCAGGGGCGTGACGAGGTCGGCGTCGAGCTCGATGTACTCGGCGGCCGACCCGAAGGCGCGTCCGTTCCTCTGGCCGTTGTAGAACCAGACGCGGCGTCCGACCCAGTGGGACGGGGTCTCCGGCCCCACCGCTTCCACCACCCCGGCGCCGTCGCTGTTGGGGACGATCCGGGGGTAGGCCATGGGCGCAGGACCGGCCCGCATGCCGGCGTCGGAGGGGTTCACTCCGGAGGCGTGGATGCGGATCAGCACCTGCCCGCGTCCCGGCGACGGGGTCGGGATCTCCCCCAGCTGGAGCACCTCCCGGGCCGGACCCGTCCGTTCGTACCAGACCGCTTTCATGTCGCAGGCGCCCTCACCAGACCCGATGCAGGTCAGCCTAGACCAGGGCCGGAGCCCAGGCGAGCTCCGGGGCTGGCGTCCTGCGGGGGGTTGGATGCTATACCGGCTCCCGAGGCCGCCCAAGACGGCCCGACCGTGGGAAGGAAACCCGATGCCCAAGCGCCTCCTGATCGCCAATCGCGGCGAAATCGCCATCCGGATCGCCCGCACCGCCGCCGACCTCGGGGTGGAGACCGTCGCGGTCTACGCGTCGGATGACGCCGCCTCGCTCCACGTCCGGGCGGCGGACGCGGCGGTCGACCTGGGCAAGACAGGGGTCCCGGCCTACCTCGACATCGAGGGCCTGGTCGCAGTGGCGACGGCTGCAGGCTGCGACGCCGTCCATCCGGGCTATGGCTTCCTGAGCGAGAACGCCGGCTTCGCCGAGGCCTGCGAGGCCGCAGGTCTGGTCTTTGTGGGTCCCAGGCCCGAAAGCCTCCGTATCTTCGGCGACAAGGCTGCGGCGCGGGCCCTTGCCGAAACCTGCGGCGTTCCGCTTCTGGCCGGGATCAGCCGACCGGTCTCGCTGGAGGAGGCCCAGGCCTTCATGGCTGGCCTGGGCGCGGGCGGCGCCATCATGCTCAAGGCGGTGGCCGGCGGCGGCGGCCGCGGCATGCGGCCGGTCAGCGACCCTGCGGCGCTTGCCGCCGCCTTCGAACGCGCCGCCTCGGAGGCCAAGACCGCCTTCGGTTCGGGCGACCTCTATGTCGAGGAGCTGATGCCCCGCGCCAGACACGTGGAGGTCCAGGTCCTGGGCGATGGCGAGGGCGGCGTCATCCACCTCTGGGACCGGGAATGCTCGCTCCAGCGCCAGCGCCAGAAGGTGATCGAGATCGCCCCCGCCTTCGGCCTGCCCGACGCCCTTCGTCGGGACATGCTGGAGGCCTCGGTGGCGCTGGCCCGGGCGGCCGGCTATCGCGGTCTCGGGACGATCGAATTCCTGGTGGACGCCAGCCCGGGCGCCGCACCGCGCTTCGCCTTCATCGAGGCCAACGCCCGCCTGCAGGTGGAGCACACCGTCACCGAGATGGTCCTGGGCCTGGACCTCGTGGAGCAGCAGCTGCGCATCGCCGATGGCGCACGCCTGGCGGACCTGGGCCTTGCCGACGGCGCGCCGGCGCCGCAGGGCGTCGCCATCCAGGCGCGCGTGAACCTGGAGACCATGACCGCCGACGGCGGCTCGCGGCCCTCGGGCGGCGTCCTCGCCGCCTACGACCCGCCCTCGGGGCCAGGGGTGCGCGTCGACGGCTATGGCTACGCCGGCTACGCCACCTCGGCCCGGTACGACTCCCTCCTGGCCAAGGTCATCACCCACGGCCGCGACCTGACCGCGGCGACGGCCCGCGCCCGGCGCGCCCTTTCGGAGTTCAAGATCGCCGGGGCGAAGACCAATATCGGCTTCCTGCAGGCCCTGTTGGCCAGCGACGCGCTTCCCTCGGGGACCCTGCACACCCGCTATGTCGAGGAGCATGCGGAGACCCTGCTCGC
>NZ_JADBZL010000027.1:0-26937 GCF_020402505.1 Phenylobacterium sp.
CATTGGCTTGCCGGATCACGAGGAATCCAAGCGCCCGCAGGACAGCCTTCATGATGCTTCGCATCCCGATGTTGTCGTCGATGACAAGGACCACCAGATCCCGGCTCAGGGGAACCATGCGCCACCCAAGGTTTCTTTCGTCACCGGGACTCTAGACGCAGCAGGTTGCAAGAAGGTTACGCGCGCGGCGCATCGAACCTCGACGTCAGCGCGTTGTTAGTGCATGACCCTTCGCGCTTTGGTTGCCAGTTCGAGGACCCGCCATGACGGATTCGCCTCCCCTCCAGGACCTCCAGAAGACCCTCGGCCAACAGAGGCTGGTGACCTTCGAGCCGGGCCGGGCCGCCATCGAGTATCTGGCGGGCGCGCATATGTGCCATTCCGGCGGGGTCGTGCAGGGCGGTTTCATCTGCGGCTGGATCGATGCGGCCATGGCCCACGCCGCCATGGCGGGCGGCGGCGACATGACGCCGATGTCTCTCGAACTCAAGGTCAGTTTCTTCGCCCCCGCCCGCCCGGGCCTGGTCCTCGCCGAAGCCTGGATCGAGCGCGCCGGCAAGTCCACCTGCTTCGCCGAGGGCAGGCTCCTCAACGCCGCCGGCGAGGTCCTGGCCAAGGCCACCTCGACGATCCGACTGATCCCCCGCGCAAAGGTCGAGGCCGGTTCACGGGCGGCGGCGGGCTGACACTCGGTCAGGGTGTGCCCCAGGCGCCACTGAAACAGAACCGTCACCGGACTGTCGTCCGACAGCCATGAATCCTCGCCAAAGGAAGAGTCCGACCGCTGTCACGCGGCCCGGATTCCCCCGGAAGGATGAATGGCATGAAACTCCCGACCCCTTCGGCGGCGCTCCGCCTCGCCCTCCTTTGCAGCACCGCCCTGGCGGCGCCGTTGGCGGCCCAGGCCCAGGAGAGCCGATCTGGAACGGTCAGCGAGCTCGTGATCACCGCTTCGCGGCCGATCGCGGAGTCCGAAGCCGCCGCTCTTCGCACCCAGAAACTTTCCGACTCCCTGGTGGCCGTGGCCGCCTCGGACAGCGTTGGCCGCCTGCCGGACCAGAATATCGCCCAGGCCGCCAGCCGCCTGCCCGGCGTGGCCGTCGAGCGCGACCAGGGCCAGGCCCGCTATGTGAGCCTGCGCGGCGCCCCGAACTACTGGACCACCCTCAGCTTCGACGGGATCAACGTGGTCAGCCCCGAGGGTCGCGACGCCCGGTTCGACTCCGTCCCCTCGGCCATCGCCTCGCAGATCATCGTGTCCAAGGCGGTGACGCCGGACATGCCGGGCGAGACCGTCTCCGGCAATGTCAACATCATCACCCGCTCCGCCTTCGACTATCCGGGCCTGAAGCTCGGCGCCAAGGCGGGCTACGGCGTCGCCGAACTTGGCGACAAGCCCCAGTACGAGGCCTATGGCGTCGCCTCCAACCGGTATGACCTGGGTGACGGCGAGGTCGGCTTCGTATTCTCCGCCTCCTATTTCCAGCGGGACATGGTGACCGACAACTTCGAGACCGACTTTGAGCGGGTCTCGCAGGACCAGCGCCCGGGGAACCTGACCCGCTTCTGGGCGCATGAGGCTGAGAACAAGCTCTACAGGCTGACCCGAAAGAACTGGTCGGTCTCAGGCCGGGGCGACTGGCGCCAGGGCGACAATCAGATCTCCTTCCGGTCGATCTACACGACCTTCACGGACGACGAGATGCGGGACAACTACCGCTTCGACCTCGATGATCGCCAGTCGGACCTGGCGCCCTTGGCCGATGCCTGCGCCGCGACCACCAACCCGACCCCGACCAACACCGGCTATGCGGATGTCTGTATCGGGAACACCCCGCTGAAGGGAACCGTCTACGGGATCGACATCCGCCAGCGCTCGACCCTGCGCGCCTTCGAGCAGTCGATCTTCACCAACACCCTGGAGGGCCAGCACGGATTTGACGGCGGGTGGACCTTGAACTGGCTGGCCAATTATACCGAGTCCACGGATGATCGCGGGGTTGTCGGGGATGCCAGCTGGGACAGCCCTAGCACACGTACCCTTCGTCCGACGGTGGCATACGATTTCACCGATCCCAATCGGTCCCGGCTGCTGCTGTCGACGACGCTGCAGCTGTCCAGCCCCACCCGCTACCAGGCCGGGACGCCAGTGAAGGCGATCGACACCTTCACCAAGCCCCTCACAGCGCTCACCGTCCTGGACGCCGTAGACACCACCACGGCCTACACCGGCCGGGTCTGGGTCGCAAAGGAAGCCGAGTTCCTCGGTGGCGAAGCCACCTTCCGGGTGGGGCTGCAATACGATCAGCGCACCAAGGTGGCGGATGAGAAAAACCTGGTGGTGAACCAGGCCGCCCAGTTCACCGCTATCGGTATCCCGACCGACTACAACGCCTTCTCGCTGGACCAGGCCTTCCTCGGCAAAATCCCGATGGACTACACCTTCCGCTATTTTGATGCGGACAAGATGCGCGCAGCCGCTGGCGCCGCGCGCAAGGCCTACACCTTCAACCCGGTCACCGGGAATAACTTCGAGGTCCGCGAGCAGGCCCTAGCCGGCTACGCCATGGGCACGGTGAAGTGGGACTGGGGCTCGGCCATCGGCGGCGTCCGGGTCGAGAACCTGAAGAATCGCGGGACCGCGGTGGCGACGGTGGCCGGCGTGACGGGCCCGGTAACCGCCGAGTCCGACCGGACGCTCGTCTTCCCGAGCCTCCATGTGAACGTGAACCTGGACGAGTCCAAGAAGCTGCGCCTGTCGTACAACAGCGGCGCAGCCCGGGCCGACTATGATCAGCTGCGCCCCAACGTCACAGTGAATGACGCCAACCAGACCATCTCAGGCGGCAATCCTGCAGTCCGCCCCGAACTGGCCAGCGGCTTTGACGCCTATCTGGAATGGTATGTCGAACCGCAGGGCTACCTGATGGCCGGCGTCTTCTTCAAACGGGTGGAAGACGTCCTCTACCGCCAGACCCGGACCTTCGGCTCAGATGCGCTGAACAGCAACGGGATCGACCGCTCGGGCTACATCTTCTCGGGGATCACCAATGGCGGGGACGGGCGCCTTGTGGGTCTGGAGCTGGCCGCACAGTTCCAGCTTGAACCCTGGGTGGAGAGTCTGGGCGTCCCGGACTGGATGGGCGGTTTCGGGGTCAGCGCCAACGCCACCTTCAACAACAGCAGGGTTCTGAAGCCGGCCATCGGCTCGATCCCGGTGCGCAAGCTGCGCCTGCCGGGGACCTCGGACGAGGTCTACAATGTCAGCGGCTATTACGAGAAGTACGGTCTGTCCCTGCGGCTCAGCTATCAGAAGCGCTCCGCCTGGCTGGATGGCTTTGCAGACGACCTGGCCGACGCCGGGGACACCTACTGGGATGCCGACGACGAACTGGACTTCTCGGCCCGGTACGAGGTGAACAAGAACGTCGAGGTCTATTTCGACGCGACGAACCTGCTCGACAATCCGGGCCGCCGCTTCGCCGAGCCTGGTAACCTGCTGACCGCCACCGGGGTCCCCACCGGCTTCACGGATATCTACACTATCGAGTACGAGCGGTTCGGCCGTCGCTTCGCCGGCGGGGTGCGGGTGACCTTCTGATGCGGGCTTTCATCACAACAGGCATGGGTCTCGTTCTCGCCTGTGCGCTGTCCTGGCCGGCGGGGGCCCAGACTGTCTCCGTCCCCGCCCGCGGCCAGACCACACCGGTGGGCACTGTCGCGGACGACGCCGCCGACGACCCCGCCATCTGGCGTGATCGGCGCAATCCGGAGAAGAGCCTTATCGTCGGCACCGACAAGAAGGCGGGGCTCTACGTCTACCGCCTGTCCGGCGAGAGCGTGCACTTCACTCCGGCCGGCCGGGTGAACAATGTCGACCTCCTGGACCTCGGTTCCAGGGGCGTCCTGGTGGTCGCCTCCGACCGGAACGACCCCGCTCAGGCCCGGCTCAAGCTTTATCGCCTGGACACCCGCCGGGGCGCCCTCATTCCGCTCGGGGAAACGGGAGGCGGCGCCGGGGAGGCCTATGGCGTCTGCCTGGCCGTCCTCGCGCGCGAGATTCACGCCTTCTCCGTGCTCAAGGACGGGCAGATCGTGCAGGTCCGCCTTGACCTGACGAAGGCCGGCGCCTCCGGGACGCTCGTCAGGACCCTGCAGGTCCCTTCGCAGGCCGAGGGGTGCGTCGTCGATCCCCGCACCGGGACCCTCTATGTCGGCGAGGAAGCGGCCGGGGTCTGGACCTTTGACGCACGACCCCGCGGCCCGACGGAAGGCCGCCTCGTCGTCCGGGTCGACAACGTCCAGCTCACGGCCGATGTCGAGGGCCTGGCCCTCATGCCAAGGGGCCGCACCGGCGGCTGGCTGGTGGTCTCCAGCCAGGGCGACAACGCCTATGCCCTTTATCGCCTGCCAGACCTCGCGCCCGCCGGACGGTTCCGGATCTCTGGCGGACCGATTGGCGACACTGAGGAGACCGACGGAATCGCCCTGGCTTCCGGCCGGTTCAGCCGCATCTATCCCGACGGCCTCTTTGTCGCACAGGATGGAAACAACGCGCCGGACGCCCAGAACTTCAAGCTGGCCTCCTGGGCGGAGATCCTGAAGGCGGTCAGGGCCGCTGCACCCTGACGCCCTGTGCGCGTTCAGCCCCCAGGCGACGCAGCGAGGTCAGAAGGAACGCTTCACGGTCAGAGATACGTCTGGTCCCTCCTCCACGCGCGTGGCCTCGCGCCCTGTGACGGCTGAGCCGCGGGTGGGCGAGAAAAAGGTTCTGTCGGTCGTAAATCGGCGGCCAAGAGGGTTCAGAACGGTCAAGCTCACCTTGAGGTCCTGCCAGTAGGTGCTTTCCACGGTAAGGCGCACCTCAGGGTCCATGCCGAAGGCGCTGAACTCAGGGACGTAGTAGCTGACCCGCTTGTCTTCCCCGGACACCTTCGCACTCCAGGACAGCTTGCGTTCCGGCAGGTCCTGTCGGAGTTCGACGGAATAGGTCCACGGCGTAAAGTTCGTCAGCCTTCGTGAGCGACCTGTCAGCGGATCGTCGAAGTCAGACTCCCGCCATTCGCCGTTTGCGTCCAGACGCATACCCCGGGCGAGCCACGACAGGGAGGTGGAGGCTCCGATCCTGGCGCCCCAGACCCGGGCGCTCTTCGCATTCCCAACGCCAAAGTCGCCGCCGGGCAATATGATCGGCTCCAGAACATCTTCACGCCACTCGTGGAAAATGCCGGCGTTCAGCGCCAATCCCCCCTGTCCGCGCGCATCCAGGTCCAGGCTGGCGCGCGTCTCGGTCTGCGGCCGGAGTTGAGCGTTACCCCCCTGGGTGCGGTCGGCCCCGACCTCGGCGGAAGCCGCAAACGAGTCGAAATCCAACTGACCGACACTCCGGCGAACACCGGCGACGACGCTGAGATCGGGCGCCGGGCGCCAGGAGAGGGACACCTCAGGCTTCAGAAACTGAAGCCGCTGACGATTGCGGGCGTCGCCGCTCACAGAGATTTCCGACCACTCCGAAGCCACCTTTGCATCCAGCGTCCAGCGTGGAGAGACATCGTAAGCAAGGTTAAGGAACGCCTCCGTACGGTATTCATCCACGACAACATCGGCGGCCGGAAGGGATATCGGGATCAACGTCCCCGCAGAGTCACGGGTGGTTAAGGACAGCTTCGAGTCCAACCTGTTGAAGGCCGCCTCGCCCCCGAACTCTTGGCGCAGGCGACCTTCGCCCGCCGATACCGTCGCGCGGCCGACCCACTCGATCATATTCCGCCGAGAGATTGAGAGGGTCTCGGAAGTTCGGGTTCCAAGTGGCCTCTCGATCCGACTTCCACTGTCGGAATCCTCCTGCCTCCAACTGACCAGACTGAGCACCTTGAAGGTCGCTGCGTCTGCAAGCCGCCTTGTCCACTCTGCGCCAAACTCGGCGTTCAAGCTCCGGTCGTCGAAAAAGACTCCCTGAAGCTGATCGACCGACCCCGCCGGAAGGCGTCCAATGAAGCCGCTCCGAGCGAAACGCACGTCGACGTCATACCCGTCCAACCGACCATTCACCACGAATTCGCCGCCGAGCGCTTCGCGCCGCGCATCTCCCGAAAGCATTAGCTGCACGCCGTTCACGTCGCGAGTCATCTGTTCGAAGAGCTTCAATTCAACCGCCGGCCCGGTCCGCCGGCGCGTTCCATCCGCGGGATCGCTCCAGGGGCGAAACTGAATGCTCCCGGATGCGCGCCAGTCGGCGATCGGCCCGGAAAGGCTGGCGTTCACGGTCGGGCGCAGCGCCTCGTCCCGAGTGCGCGTGAGGGATGCACTCCAGGAGCCTGAGACAGCGGTTTCCCGCAGGATCAGGTCCACGACGACGCTCTGTCCGGAGGCCTCGCTGGTGGTGGGGTTGGTGACGAGATCGATCCTCACGACGGCTGAGGCCGGGATCCTCGACAGCGCTTCTCGCGGACCTCCAGACTTCGAACCGGGGCGCGCGCCGTTGATCAGGACGTTTCCGCCCGTATCGCCGAAACCGCGCCGGGTCTCTCCCTCATTGAGGGTGAAGCCCGGGACCCTTCCGACCATGTCGAGCGCCGTACTCGGGGCGAAGTCAGCAAAGAACTCCCGAGCGTAGCTCTTCACCTGCATCGGCTCGGATGCCAGAGCCAGAATGGGCGTCGCCGAAGCAAGAGCCATCGCCGCGACAGCCAGGGGGATGCCCGCGCGCAACCTCATGAGCGAGCGCCAGCAAACAGCTCGGCGAACGGAACTCGCCGTGCGAAACCGGAAACCGCTATTTTCATCATGACTTGTCCGAACCCTGTTCTGGAAACTCCCCCCGGCTCCGTCGCAGTTGACGGAAGGGATGAAGACCAGATGCGCGCGAACGGGTTCGAGCGGGTTGCGCGACGATTGCGTAATGATTGCGTCAGCGCAGGAGAGGCAACCGGATCTCGACGATGGCTCCGCCTTCGGCGCCTCGCCTGAGGTTCAAGACGCCGCCATAGGCCGTAACCGTCGCCTGGACGATCGAGAGGCCCAGCCCCGAACCTCCCGTTTGCCTGGACCGGGACTCATCACCCCGGGCGAAGGGTTCAGCAAGGGCGCGGGGGTCGCCCGGCGGCCAGCCCGGGCCATGATCGGTGCACCTGAGAACCGCGTCGGCTCCGTCTGCAAACACCTTGATGGTCGCCGGCGCCCCAGGCGCATAGCGGATCAGATTCCGGAGGATATTCAGCAGGGCGCGACGCAGGCGCCCTGGGTCGGCCTCGACAAAGACGCTCTCTCCTGAGTCCAGGGCCAACGAAACGCCGCTGGCCTCCAACTCCGGACGCAGGGAGTCGACGCTGTCCTTCGCCAGCGCACAGAGGTCGACCCTCTCCCGCTTGCCCGTCCCGGCCTGGCGCGCATCCGCGAGCGCGTTCACATCCGAGACCAGAAGATCGATCCAGCCGATCTGTTCGACGAGTCCGTCGCAGAAGGCGTCGTCCGCCGTAAAGAGGCCTTCCTTGAGGCCCGCCAGGCGACCTCGCAGGATGGTGAGGGGCGTACGGATGTCGTGAGCGAGCGCCGCGCTCCGAAGTCGCAGGTCATCGTCCGCCGAGCGCAGGGCGGCGGTCATCGCCACAAAATCCTCATTGAGGGCGGCGACCTCCGACGTGGCGGCCGAAGAGAGCTGGGGCGGCCTGCGATCGCCATTCGCGACCCGGCGCACCGCCTCAGCCAGAATCTCGAGAGGGCGTGTGAGGCGACCGGCGAGACCCCAGGCGACCAGTCCCATGACGACGGCGGCCCCGAGCACCACAAGCAGGACCACAAGGTCGTAGCTCAGCCGCCAGGTGTGGAAGCCCAGAGAGTCTCGGAAGTCCATGAAGGCCGCAGAACACCGCCCCGCAATGTGCTCGAGTTGATCCAGCGCCAGCCTGTCCCGCGGCGAAAGGCTCGCTTCGAACAGGAAGTCCCTCATGGAGAAGACCGCACCGGGAAGCACCTGGGCGGCAACCGCTCCGACGATAGCGCTGAAGATGGTGACCGAGGCGATCTGGAACTTCAGCGACAGGGTCTTCATTGAAACACCTCGAGCCGGTAGCCCTCGCTGCGTACGCTGACCAGACGCAGGTTCCCCAGCACCTCAAGCTTCTGGCGAAGCCGGCTGATGTGCGGATTCACGGACTTGTCGAAGGCTTCGCCATCCATAGCGGAATCCACCAGTTGTCCTCGCGACACCAGGCGACCTGCCCGCTCGGCCAGCACCCTCAGGATCCGAAACTCGGTGGGCGTCAGTTCCAGCAGGGTTTCGCCCACCGAGGCGACATGGCGGTCAAGATCGACCTGCAGGTCGCCCAGGGTGACAATCCTTGACGGCTCCAGCAGGTTCTTTCGCCGTAGCACCGCCTTGGCGCGCGCGATCAGCTCCAGCGGGTTGAAGGGCTTGACCAGGTAGTCGTCACAACCCAGCCGGAAACCCGTGAGCTTATCGACATCCTCTCCCAGGGCGCTGAGAATGATCACCGGCGGCCCACCGCGCGCGCGCAGCTCCGCAAGGACCGCATAGCCATCGCGCTTCGGAAGCTTCAGGTCGAGCACGATCAGCTGGGGTCGCCAATAGGCCGCCGCCGAGAGCGCGTCATCGCCATCCCTTGCGATCAGCCGCAGGGCGTTCTCGCGCCCGAGAAAGACATCAACGATATCGGCGATGGCCGGTTCGTCCTCCACAATCAGGACCCGAACTCCATCCAGTTCACTTTCCATCCTGGCGCGACCTTGTGCCTGATTGCCCCGTTCTAAGCAGCCACAATACCCGCTTAAGGTTGCCGTTCGATTGCGCCGCGCACAGAGTTGGTCCTTGCTCGTCCACCTTGAGACGTCACCCCTGGACCGGGGGCCGGACGGCGAGGAAGCTCGTCTGGGCTGCTGGTTTTGGCCGCACCGTCTCGGGAAGGACTGGAGCGGGCGAGGGGAATCGAACCCCTGACATCAAGCTTGGGAAGCTTGCGTTCTACCTCTGAACTACGCCCGCGCGCCTTGTCTCCTTACAGCCCGGGAGGGCGGGGCTCAAGGCCGCGGCTTTCCCCAGGGCGCGTCGGCCTGTAGGAAGCAGGAGACATCTGACGGCGGGTCCTATGCGCATTCTGGTCATCTTCGCTCATTACTTCGCCGCCGAGGCCAAGCCCCGGCACGCCTCGACGGACGGCAGCCGCCAGGCTGACCGTAAGGCGGCGGTGGAGGGCGCCATCCGCAGCTGGCGGGCGCACTTCGGCCCCAGCGCCATGCTCGACGTGGGCGCCCGGGCCTTCCATATGGGGCCCAGGTCTGAGGACACGGTGGACATCGTGGTCACCACCACCGGCGAGAAGCACCTGATGACGCCGGACTTCTGCACAGCCATGGGCGTCAAGGTGGCCAAGCACAACCTCGACGACCCGCGCATGCTGGGCTTTACCGCCCAGGGCCTCTTCGCCGCCTGGCGCAACCTCTACGACCTGTTCGTCTTCAGCGAGGACGACCTGAAGATCAACGACCCGACGTTCGTCGACAAGCTCGTCTGGTTCAACCGCACCTTCGGGGCGCGGCGGGTGCTCATGCCCAACAGGGTTGAGCTGAACCCTGCCGGTCATGCGCCCAAGACCTATATCGACGGGGACCTGGCGCCGGCGGTCTCGGACCGCTTGAAGGCCCATGTCGCCGACGAGGAGACCCTCTATGGCTCCCCCTTCGGCCGCAACGGCGTCTTCCAGCGAGCGCGCAACCCGCATTCCGGGTTCTACGCCCTGACCCGAGACCAGCTGTCCTACTGGATGAGCCAGCCCCACTGGATGGACCGCGACTGCAGCTTCGTCTCCGCCCTGGAGAGCGCAGCCACCCTGGGAATCGCCAAGACCTTCTCGATCTACAAGCCCTTCGGCGCGTCCTCCGGATTCCTGGAGATCGAGCATCTCGACGACCGTTTCTCGACCATGAAGCTGCCGGTCCGCGAACGGCTCTGACGCCCCGGGCCCCGCTAGCTCCAGGGGCGGAAATGCTTGGAGAGCTTCAGCCCCTGCTTTTGGTAGTGCCCCCCGCCCTCGCCATAGAGTCGGGAGGGGCGTTCGGTCAGGGGTTCGTAGACCAGGCGAGCCACCGTCTGGCCATGCTCCAAAAGGAAGGGCGTCTCGTGGCTGCGCACCTCCAGCACACCCCGGGAGCCCGCAGCCCCCGCCTCGGCGGCGCCGAACCCCGGGTCAAAGAATCCGGCGTAGTGCACCCGGAACTCGCCCACCGAGGGATCGATGGGGGTCATCTCGGCCGCCTGCAGGACGGGGATCTCCACCGCCTCGCGTGAGGCCAGGATGTAGAACTCGCCGGGGTCCAGCAGCAGCTCCCCGCGACGCGGCGCAAGAGGCTCCCAGAAGTCCCGGGGGTCGTGGCCGCCGACCCGGTCCATGTCGACGACGCCCGCGTGGCGGCGGGCGCGGAAGCCGGCGACGGCCTCGCTTTCCAGGTCGACCCCGACGCTGACCGTGGCGAGGCGCGGGGGCTCGCCCCGCTTCAGGCGCAGCTGGTTCAGCCGGGTGCCGGTGCGCACCAGGACCGAGAAGGTCTGGGGGGCGATCTCGATGAAGGCCGGGCCCCGATAGCCTTCGGCCACGTCGTCGAAGGCCGGTTGGTGGTCGGTGAGGAGGCGCACGAAGACGTCAAGCCGGCCGGTGGAGCTCTTGGGATTGGCCCGCGCCGAGACGCCTGCGGGAAGGGCCAGAGCTTCCTGCAGCTCGGCGATATAGACACAGCCCCGTTCGAGGACGGCGCCGGCGGACAGGTCGATCTCGTGCATGACCACGGCAGCCAGGCGGTCGGCGACGGTGCGGCCAGGCCGGGGCAGGAAAGAGGCCCGCACTCGCCAGGCGCGCAGGCCCAGGCGGAGGTCAAGGCTGGCCGGCTGGACCTGATCGGGATCGAAAGGGCGGACGGCGGTGATCGCCTCCTGTGCGATCAGGGCCTCCAGGGTCTGGCAGGGCAGAATCCCCGCAGCGGAAGTGTCGGACATAGGGCGACACTCGCCGCCGGGGCGCCGAATGGCAAGGCCATCTGCACCTCCGCTTGACCTGCAGCGCCCAGCCCTGTTGAAGCAGGCTCCTGACACGGAGACCGACCATGACCCAGAGCCCGAAGGACTGGCGCCCCCAGACCCGACTGGTGCGCGGCGGCATGGCTCGCTCGCCCTATGGCGAGATCTCCGAGGCCCTCTATCTGACCCAAAGCTTCGCCTACGACAGCGCGGCGGCGGCGGATCAGCGTTTCTCTGGCGAGGACCCGGGCTTCATCTACCAGCGCTTCGGCAATCCGACGACGCAGATGTTCGAGGACCGGCTGGCCCTGCTGGAGGGCGCCGAGGTCTGCCGGGCGACGGCCTCGGGCATGTCGGCGGTGCATGTGGCCCTGCAGGGGCTGGTTCGGGCGGGCGACCACGTGGTGGCCGGCCGGGCCCTGTTCGGCTCCTGCCGCTGGATCCTGTCGCATTGGATGCCGCGCTTCGGCGTGGATGTGACCTTCGTCGACGCCACCGACCCGGCCGCCTGGGCCGCCGCCGTCCGCCCCAACACCCGCGCCTTCCTCGTCGAGAGCCCGGCCAATCCGCTGCTGGAGGTCACCCCGATCGCCGAGGTGGCCGCCCTCGCCCGCGCCGCCGGCGCCCGGCTGGTGGTGGACAACGTCTTCGCCACCCCCATCTTCCAGAAGCCCCTCGAGCTGGGGGCGGACATCGTCGTCTATTCGGCGACCAAGCATATCGATGGTCAGGGCCGAGTGCTGGGCGGCGCCATCCTGGGCGGCGCCGAGCTGATGGGAGAGGCCTACCGTGACATCCTGCGGCACACTGGGCCCGCCCTGTCGCCCTTTAACTCCTGGGTCTTGCTGAAAGGCCTGGAAACCCTGGACCTGCGCGTGCGGCGCCAGTCGGACAACGCCGGCAAGGTCACCGAGACCCTGGCCAGCCATCCGGCGGTCAGCCGGGTGGTCTTCCCCGGCCGGAAGGATCACCCTCAGGCCAACCTGATCGCTAGCCAGATGACGGGGCCAGGCAATGTCGTGGCCTTCGACCTGGGAACGCGGGAGCGCGCCTGGGCCTTCCTGGACGCCCTGGGGATCGTCGATATCTCGAACAACCTGGGCGACGCCAAGTCCATGGCCACGCACCCTAGCACCACGACCCATCGCTCCATGTCGGAGTCCGAACGGCTGGAGATCGGCCTCACGGAGGGCTGGGTGCGGATGAGCGTGGGCCTGGAGGACGCCGAGGACCTGGCCGAAGACGTCGCCCAGGCCCTCGACAGGGTCTGACCCTGCGGCGTCAGAAGATCCCGTAGCCGCCGTCGATCAGGAAGCTGTCGCCGGTGTGGAAGGCCGAGGCGTCGGAGGCCAGGTAGACGGCGATGCCGCCGAAGTCCGCCGGCTGGCCCCAGCGGCGCACGGGCACGCGGCGGATCACCGCGTCGTTGAACTTGTCATTGCCCTGGGCGCCAGCCGTCATGTCGGTGGCGATCCAGCCGGGCAGGATGGCGTTGGCGCGGACGCCGTAGCGCGCGTGTTCCACGGCGATGGCCCGGATCATGGAGATCACCGCCCCCTTGGTGGCGGCGTAGGCCTCGTTGCGCGGGGCCCCGTCGTAGGCGGACAGGGAGGAGATCACCACCAGGGAACCGCCCGCCTTGTCGCCGCCCTCGGCCCGGGCGACCATGTGTTTGCAGGCCTCGCGGAATGTGAAGAAGACCCCGTCCAGGTTGACCGCCAGCACCCTGCGGTAGGTCTCCGTGGGGAAGTCGGCGAAGGAAGAGGCGCCGCCGCCGATGCCGGCGTTGGCGACCACGGTGTCGATCCGGCCCATCTGGCGGACCGCCTCGGCCATACCCTCGCGCACCGCGGTCTCGTCGGACACGTCCACCACCTGGGTCAGGACCCGGACGCCGGCGTCCTTCAGGGTCTCGGCGGCGGCGGCGTTCTTCTTGCCGTTGGAGCCCCAGATGACCACGTCCGCCCCGGCCTGGGCCAGGGCCTCGACCATGCCGAAGCCGATCCCGCCATTTCCACCGGTGACCAGGGCCACCTTTCCTGTCAGATCAAAAGGCCGATAGGCCATGGGTCATCCTCCCGTTGTTGTGTCCGGAATGAAGGGCCGCAAGGCGGCGGCGGGCGTCAAGCCGGATCAACGGTCAAGCGCGGGAAATTCGAGGTGGATGACGTCATTGCGAGAGGCTCGCAGCCTTCCCGGGCCCTGGTCGGAGCGGCCGACGGCGTCGGGAAGGCCGCATGGGATCGAACAGTCAGAGAGGCGGAAGGGTTCATGCAGGTCCCCCTTCCGCCCCAAGTCGTGGCTCAAGCGCTAGCCAGGAAGACCCGGCTGGCTCACCCGGCCTGCACCAGAGATGTTCTGTTCCAGACGGGCCGGTCTCCGGGTCAGTTCGATCTCGCCGATACCGGAGACATCGATCCTCGCCGAGGACTTCGGCCCGAGGGTCGCCTTGCCGGCTCCTGACAGGTCCACCTCAGCTTCTTCCACCTCGAGTGCGGTGAGGTCGGCCGCGCCAGTCCCCGAGATGTCGAGCACCACCCGGCGGGTCTTTCCGGCTGCCGTGACCCTGCCGGCCCCGCCCAGATCGATCTCAAGGGTATCCTGGTCGTAGCCGGTGATCTTGAGATCCTGAACGCCGTCGAGTTCAAAACGCCTGACCGCGGGCGCTTCCACGGTCACCTTGAGGGCGCCGCCTTTCCAGCGGTGGCCATCAAACTCGATCTTGCCGTTCCGGACCGAGACCTTGTCGAGTACGGCCGCAGGACCTTCGAGGCTGATGCGCCCCGCGGGTCCCTGGATGTAGTTGACCTCGGCGAAGGCGTCGATCTCCAGGGTGTCGGCGCCATTCCAGGGCATCTGGCGGGTTGTGCTCGGTCCCGGATCACCGAGGAAAATCTCGTTGTCGTCCGAGGCGATATGGATGTCCGCCTCCTTGGCGAACTGGGTGACCCTGTCCTTCAGTCCAGCGGCCCCGCCGGCGAGCGCAAGGGCTCCGGCCAGGGAACCGATGCAGAGGACGAAGCCGGCGGCGGCGATGAGGGCGAGTGTGCGGATCACGAGCGGACCTCCTGAGCTTCAAGGGCGGGTTTCAGAAGCTTCAGGTGCAGGCGGCCATACCAGACAAGGGCATTGACCAGGCCCACAGTCACGAGCGCCGTCAGCGCGCCGACCGACACGGAACCGGCCATGACGCCCAGTCCCGCAAGCATGGCGGCGCCAATGTCACGAACAGCCCCGGCCAGCGGACCGAGGACAAAGACGAAGGCGCCGGCGCCAAAGCCCACCACCGAGGTAATGGCGAACCCGAGGATCACGCCGAGGACTGGAAGAAGGATCGGCAGGATGATCAGGACATCGATCGCACCGAGACCTAGCAACCCGAAGATGGCCGTGGCGGCCGAGGACGGATTCCGCTCCGTCTCCCAGCGCTTCAGTCCCGCCTCGGCCTTGAGTTCACGAGCCAGCCGGCCCGGATCGCCCAGTCCGGCCATCACGTCGGCCTCGCTTCGGCCGGCGGCGACGCCTTCATCGAAGTGGGCGGCGTAGTCGGCCACATAGTCGTCGATCGTTTCCGGCGGCAGGCCGGCGAGACCGGTCCTCAACCGGCCCAGGAAGAGCTCACGGCTCATTTTTCATCTCCAAGGATTTCGCCGACTGCGACGGAGAAGGACACCCACTCCGCCTTCTGGGCGGCGAGGCTGTTCCGACCCGCGGGGGTCAGCCTGTAGTATTTGCGGGGAGGACCGGAAGAGCTTTCGACCAGGTAGGTGTCGACCAGTCCATCGGACTGCATCCGGCGCATGAGCGGGTAGATCGTGCCTTCGCCCATGTCGATCGCCGCCGCGAGGCGGGCAGCGATGTCATAGGCGTAGGCGTCGGCGCGGGAGAGCAGGGCCAGGACGCAGAGCTCCAGGACCCCTCTCTTCAGCTGAACCTGTACGGCTTCGGGCAAGACAGACGCCTCCTTCTTCTGAGGAGATGTCTATCGCAAGGTATCTGTCAGTGCAAGGTACCTTTTTCGAAAAGGTACCTTGCCTCGTCAGGTTGCGGTCCAGCCTCCGTCGACGGACAGGGCCGCCCCCGTAGCGGAGGCGCCGACGTCCGAGGCCAGGTAGAGCAGCAGGCCGGCAAGGTGCTCGTACTCGACGAACTTCTTGGTGGGCTGGGCGGCGAGGATGACGTCCTCCATCACCCGATCCTCGGGGATGCCCCTCGTCTTGGCCTGATCGACGATCTGGGCCTCGATGAGCGGCGTCTTCACATAGCCGGGGCAGATGGCGTTGGCGGTGATGCCCGTACGCGCCAGTTCGACGGCCAGGCCCTTGGTGAAACCCACCACCCCGAACTTGGCCGCCACGTAGGGCGCCTTGAAGGGCGAGGCCACCAGTCCGTGGGCCGAGGCGATGTTGATGATCCGCCCCCTGCCCTGGGCCTTCATCACCGGGATGGCGGCCCGGCTGGCGTGGAAGGTCGAGGACAGGATGACGGCGATCAGGGCGTCCCATTTCTCTTCCGGGAACTCGTCCACCGGCGCGACATGCTGAATGCCGGCGTTATTGACCAGGATGTCCAGCCGCCCGAACTCACGCACGGCGTAAGCGATCAGGTCCTTGATCTCCTCCGGCTTGGTCATGTCGGCGGGATGGTAGCGGACGGCGGCGTTGGTCCGGGCCTGCAGGGCCTGACGCTCGGCCTCGATCTTCGCCGGATCGCCCAGGCCGTTGAGCACGACGTTGACCCCCTGCTCGGCCAGAGCCGTGGCGAGGGCCTGGCCAATGCCGCTGGTGGATCCGGTAACGACCGCCACATGACCTTCAAGCTTGTAGTCGACGGCCATGGGCCTACTCCTTGTCGGCGCCGACGGGCGCGGGTTGCGGCCGGGAGAACACCCAGACGTCGGCCGAGGATTCCGCGGCCAGGTAACGATAGCCGTCGCGGTCGAAGGCCCTCAGATCGTCCGCCCGCTCGATCCGGTTGTCGATGGCGAAACGCGCCAGGGCGCCCCTCGCCCGCTTGGCGAAGAAGCTGATGATCTTGGCGCGGCCGTCCTTCTCCTCCAGGAACCGGACCTCCACGACCCGGGCGCGCAGGGCCTTGCGGTCCACGGCCGAGGCGTATTCCTGGGAGGCGGCGTTGACCACGACCGGGTCGGGGCGGCCCTCGAGGTCGGCGGCCAGGGCCTTGCCGATGCGGTCGCCCCAGAAGGCGTAGAGGGTCTTTCCGCGGCGGGTCTGCAGGGGTGAACCCATCTCAAGCCGATAGGGCTGGATGCCGTCGAGGGGCTTCAGGACTCCGTAGAGGCCCGAGAGGATACGGACATGGTCCTGGGCCCAGGCGAGGGCGTCGGGTTCAAGCTCGCGCGCTCTCAGGCCGGCGTAGACGTCGCCATTGAAGGCGAAAGCCGCCTGCAGGGCGCCGTCCGCGGCGGGGTCGAAGGCCTGGAAGCGTTCGCGGTTCAGCACCGCCAGCTTCTCGGAAAGGTCCATCAGGGCGCGGAGCTGGGCCACGGAGAGGCGGCGCGTGGACTCCGCGAGGCGGGCGGTCTCGGCTTCCAGGACCGGACGGGTCATGGGCGCCTGGACCGGGGGCGGCGAGAAGTCCATCGCCTTGGCGGGGGAAAGGAGGATCAGCATGGTGCGACTCTCAGAATAGCACGCGCGGGTTGAGGATGCGGCCCGGATCGAGGGTGGCGCGGATCGCTGACAGAAGGGCGATCTCGGCGGAGTCCTTCTGGCGGCGGGCCTCGTCGGCCTTCATGACGCCCAGACCATGCTCGGCCGAGACCGATCCGCCCAGGGCGATGGCGATGTCGTGGACCCGGGCCTGGCCCTCGGCGCGCCGAGCGAGGTGGGCCGCGTCGTCCCCGCCCTCGGCCCGCAGGACGTCGAAGTGGATGTTGCCGTCGCCAACGTGGCCAAAGGCGCTGATCCGGCAACCCGGGGCGAAGGCGGCCATGGCCTCACCCGCCAGCCGGATGAAGGCCGGGACCTGGCTCACCGGCACCGAGATGTCGTGTTTCCAGGTCGCCCCCTCAGGCTTCTGGGCGGCGGACTGATTCTCGCGGAGGGACCAGAAGGCCGCGGCCTGGGCTTCGCTGGCGGCGATGACGGCCTCCCCCGCTACGCCGTCTGAGCAGGCCTCTGCGAGGAGGTCCTCCATCAGGCGCGCGGCGGCGCCGGAGTCCGGGGAGGCCAGTTCAAGCAGAACCCGCCACGGCGGGCCGCCGGTCAGCGGGTCCCGCTGGCCGGGGACGTTGCGCAGGGCGAAGTCGACCCCCTGGCGGGCCATCAGTTCGAAGGCCTCGAGGCCGGCGTCGGCGACCCGGCGGGCGCGCGACAGGAGGTCCAGGGCCGCCTGCGGGCTCTCGACCGCCACCATGGCGACGGCGCGGCCCGCGGGCCGGGGGAAAAGTTTGACGCTGGCGGCCGTGATCACGCCGAGAGTGCCCTCCGCGCCGGACAGGAGCCCTCGCAGGTCGTAGCCGGTATTGTCCTTGCGCAGGCGCCTGAGGCCCCGCCAGACCTCTCCGCTGGGCAGCACCGCCTCAAGGCCGAGGACAAGGTCTCGGGCGGTCCCGAACCTCAGCACGGCGACGCCCCCGGCGTTGGTGGAGATGACCCCGCCGAGGGTGGCGCTGCCTTCCGAGGCGAGGCTGAGGGGAAAGCGGCGCCCCGCCGCCTCGGCGGCCGCCTGGACCTCGGCCAGGGTGACTCCGGCCTCTGCGACAAGAACGTCATCGACCGGATCGACATCCCGTATGGCGCGCATCCGGCGGGTGGAGAGCAGGATTTCGCCCTGGGGAATCTGGCCGCCGACAAGGCCGGTATTGCCGCCCTGGACGACCAGGGGGGCGCCCTCTGCGGCGCAGAGCCGGACAATGGCGGCGGTCTCCTCCGTCGAAGCCGGAGAAAGCATGAGGGGAGTGGAGCCGCTCCAGCGATCGCGCCACTCGACCAGCCACGGTGCGAGGATCTCCGGGTCGTCAGCCCAGCCCGCAGGGCCGACAAGGGCCTTGAGCCGGTCGAGAAAGGCGTCGGAGGGGGCGGAGATCATGGGAGGAAGGTAGGCGCTCGTCGTCCGGGAAGCCAGAGCGCCGCGTTCATCCGACCGCGCCGGCGGCTCTCCGGAGGCGGTCGTTGATGGCCTCGCCCAGGCCCTCGTGAGGGATGGGGGCGATGGCGATGCCCGCGGGCCGCCGGGCGTCCGCCTCACGCAGGAAGGCGAAGAGGTTCGCAGCCGCCTCGACGAGGTCGCCCGAGGGACTGAGATTGAGCACGCCAGCGTCGTCGGGTGCAGGGCCAAAGGCCAGATAGACCTCCCCCGACCGAAGGTCGCGGGCGTCCAGCCGGACCGGCGCCTCCGGGGCGTAGTGCCGGGTGAGCCGGCCAGGCGAGCGTCGGGCGTCGGCCTCCGCCTCCGCCAGGGGGCCCACCAGGGCCTCGACCTGGTCCCGCGTCACCCTTCCGGGGCGCAGGAGGCGCGGCGTGTCGAGGAGGGCCACGACGGTGGACTCCAGCCCCACCTCGCAGGGGCCGCCGTCGAGGGCGACAGCGGCGGCCGGACCGGTTTCCTCTAGGGCGGCGTCGAAGGTGGTGGGACTGGGCCGGCCGGACCGGTTGGCCGAGGGGGCGGCGACGGGGCCGCCGAAGGCCTCAAGCACCGCCCGGGCCAGGGGATGGGCCGGAACCCGCACCGCCACGGTGTCGAGGCCCGCCCGGGCGAGATCGCAAACCGCGCCGCCAGGCTGGACCGGCAGGACGAGGGTCAGGGGACCCGGCCAGAAGGCGGCGGCGAGGATCTCCGCGTCAGGGCCGAAGACCGCGATGCGCCGGGCCGCGTCGATGTCGGCGACGTGGGCGATCAGGGGATTGAAGGCCGGTCGTCCCTTGGCGGCGTAGACCGAGGCCACGGCGCGCGGATTTCCGGCATCCGCGGCGAGGCCATAGACGGTCTCGGTGGGAAGGATGACCAGCCGGCCCTGACGAAGGGCGAGGGCCGCTGAAGCCGGTGATCCTTTCTGAGGCGCGCTCACGCCCCCTCCCCCGCCGTCAGGGCCAGGAGGGCGAAGCTGGCCAGCCAGTGCTCGCCCATATAGTCGCCCGCCACATGCGGCAGGCTGGCCTCGAGGTGAATCCGGGCGGCGGCGCGGGCGGCCTCCGCGACGGGATCCCCGGTTGCGAGGGCGGAGGCGATGCTCCGCCAGCACCAGGCCCGGGAAAGGTTCAGGCCGTCCAGGTGGGCGATCTTGCCATCGCTGCGGTCACTGACGCTGGCGGGGATGAAGAGGCTGGCGGGCGCGCCCTCGGCGGCCCGCGGCAGGAAGCTGGCGAACCAGGCGCGGAAGTCGTCGCGGGGGAGCACCCGGCGAAGGCACTCGGCCTCCATCAGGGCGGGCGACAGGAAGTCCTCGCCGGAGGGCTCCCAGGCCTGGCAGTCCCGGTCCCCGGCGTACCAGGACAGGGCCTTGCCCCGGAGTAGGTCGCCAAGTTCGCTGTCTCCGGCCGACGCGGCGTAGTCGAGGGCCAGGGCCAGGGCGAAGGCCGTAGAAGAATGCACCCCCGTGCGAACCGGGTAGGCGGCGAGGGGCAGGTGGGCCCGGAACCGGTCGGCGAAGTCGGCGGCCAGGGGGGCGAGGCGCGTCGCCCAGGGACCGTCGAGCCCGAGGAGTTCGGCCTGCAGCTTCAGGAGCCAGGCCCAGCCATAGGGCCGCTCGAAGCCCCGGGCCGTGGGCCGGCGCAGGAAGGCGCGCTCGCCCTCCACGGCGTCCTCCGTGAAGGCCTGGGCGAAGCGGGCGGCGATCTCGGCGGCGACAGGGTGGTCGGGGAAGCGGCGACGCACCGCCGCAAGGGTCCAGTAGCCGTGGACGCAGGAGTGCCAGTCGAAGCTGCCGAAGAAGATCGGGTGCAGGCGCTGCGGACTGGCAAGGTCTTCTTCGCCCGCCAGCACCTGGTCCAGCTTGTAGGGCCAGGGCCGGGTGACGTGCCCGAGGGCGATCCGGGCGAAGCCTGCGGCGATCTCAGGGGTGAGCCGGGAAGGCGAGGACATGCATCAGGACCGTGTTGACGAGCAGGAGGACCACCGCAGTCGGCGCCTGGGCCCGGATGACGGCGAAACGGTCGTCCAGGTCAAGGAGGGCGGCGGGGGCCAGGTTGAAATTCGCGGCCAGAGGCGTCAGCAGGGTGCCGCAGAAGCCCGACAGCATGCCGATGGCGCAGATGGCCGCAGGATCGCCTCCATAAAACTTGACCAGGATGGGCAGGGCCACGCCCGCCGTCATCACCGGGAAGGCGGCGAAGGCGTTGCCCATCAGTACGGTGAAGCCCGCCATGCCCAGGCAGTAGACCGCCACCGCCGCCAGCCGGGTGTCCAAGGGGAAGACCCGGGTCACCGTCTCGCCGACCACGGTCCCGACCCCGGCGAGGGCGAAGACGGCGCCCAGGGCCGCCAGCATCTGCGGCAGAAGGGCCATCCAGCCCACCGTGTCGGCGAGGCGCAGGCCCTCGGTCAGAGGCGAAAGGACGGGCTGCCGGAACATGCGCACGGACAGGCCGGCGACAAGGAGGGTGGCGAAGCCGAGGGCGACCAGTGTGGCCTGACCGGGATCGACCAGGGCGGCGGCGAGTGCGCCGCCGTGCCTCACCCCAAGGCTCCCGGCCAGAACGATGACGGGGATCATCAGAGCCGGCAGGAAGAGCCGCAGGCCGTAGGTGCGGGCGGAGGCCGCGCGCGCCTCCCCATCGCCGGCCGTCGTCCCGCTGCGCCCAAGACCGAAGGCGGCGGCCAACGCCATCACCAGGACAAGCACGCCGTTGCCAAGATCGCCCAGATGGTCGCCCGCGAGGAAGGAAAGGGCGAACAGCCCCCAGAAGAGGGCGTTGCGCCGTCGGCGCGGATTGGCGGCGTCGCGCAGACTCATCACCGCGAAGCCGGCGAAGACGAGGCCCGCCAGGGCGTAGACCTGGGAGAGACCGATCACGGGCGCGTCCCCCGGCGGCCGAACAGGAGGATGCGCGCGCCGTGGACAAGGAAGGCGGCTATGGCGGTCGGGATGGCCCAGACCGACAGGTGGAGGGGCTCCACCGTGATCCCGTTCTGCTCGAGGAAGCCGACCATCAGGAGGATGGAGCCGATGGCCAGGAAGATGTCCTCGCCGAAGAAGAGCCCGATGTTGTCGGTCCCGGCGGCGAAGGCCCGAACCCTCTGGGTCTCGGCGGCATCCAGGGCGGCTTCGCCCGTCTCGGCGGCCCGGGCGGCCTCGGCCATGGGGGCGATGATCGGTCGGATGGTCTGGGTCTGGCCGGCGATGGAGGTCAGGCCGAGGGCCGCCGTCACCTGGCGGAACAGCAGGTAGGCCAGAATCAGCCGCGCGAAGGTGACCGACCTCAGGCGGGAGATGAGGCCGCGAGCGGCCTCATGCAGGCCGGACCGCTCCAACACGCCGATCACCGGCAGGATCAGCCAGGCGGCGCTGACATATCGGTTCTCGTTGAAGGCCTTGCCGAAAGCCGCCAGCACCTCAACCGGAGACAGCCCCGCCGCCAGGCCGGTGGCGAGGGCCGAGGCCAGGACGACCAGAAGCGGGTTCAGCCCGACAGCGAAGCCCGCCACCACGAGAAGCACGCCCAGAAGCACCAGCATGGTCGGATTCCCTTCCCTCCGGCCCAGTCTAGACCCGAGTCGCCGGCGGGGTCGCGGGGGTGTCTTGCGCCGGGCGGAGGCGGGTCTATTGATGGCCCCGGACACAACGGGAGGCCGCCATGGCCACGGCGATTCTTCAGGCGCGGATGAGCTCCAGCCGCCTTCCCGGCAAGGTCCTCAAGCCCCTTCTCGGACAACCCATGATCCTGAGGCAGATCGAACGCCTGCGCCGCTGCCGCGAGTTGGAGCGGATCGTCGTGGCGACCAGCCAGGACGCCTCGGACGACATCCTCGCGGCGACCCTGGCCGAAGCGGCGGTGGAGGTTGTCCGCGGACCGCTCGACGACGTCCTCGGCCGGTTCGTTCAGGCTGCGGACGCGCTGGGGCTTCATGGGGACCTTGTGCGGCTGACCGCCGACTGCCCCCTCGCCGATCCCGGGGTTATCGACGCCTGCGTGGTCCTGCGGCGGGAGGGGGGCTTCGACTACGCCTCGAACGGACAGGTCCGCACCTATCCCCGGGGCCTGGACGTGGAGGTCTTCACGGCGGACGTCCTGAGACGGGCGGGCCGGGAGGCGACCTCCGCCCATGACCGCGAGCATGTCACGCCGTGGATCTACGGCCCCGGGTCGCCCTTCCGACGGAGCGACCTCGTCCGGGAACCGGACCTGAGCGCGTTCCGATGGACGGTAGACCTTCCGGCGGACTTCGACTTCGTGGAGCGGGTCTATGCGGCGCTCTACCCCGCCAACCCGGCCTTCAGCTCGGACGACGTCCTCGCCCTGCCCTTTTCCCGGCGGGAAGCCGACGCCTGAAGCGGCTCAGCCCGGCGGGTCGCCCTCGACCATGTCCCAGCCGAGGGGCTCGCCGAAGGGAATGTCCCGGGTCGCCCGGCGGCCGATGACAGCTTCCAGGTGCTTCGGCGGCAGGCCATGGCCGGGCCGGACCGAGCGCACGTTGTCCGCCGTGAAGGCTTCGCCCTTCCGGACCGGCGCGCTGACATAGAGTGAGCGGCGCATGCCGGCGTTGCCGGCCTCGGCGTCACCCGGACCATAGGCGACCCCGCCCAGGGCCTCCCAGGCGCCCCGGCAGCTCTGCACCAGCTCAGCCAGCTCATCCGGCTCCAGGGAGAAGGCGGAGTCGACGCCGCCCTCGGCGCGGCTCAGGGTGAAGTGCTTCTCGATGAAAACGGCGCCGAGGGCCACGGCGGCGACCGAGGCCGCTGTCCCAAGGGTGTGGTCGGACAGGCCCGTCATCACCCCGAACCGCTCGGCCATGTCCGGCAGGGTCACGAGGTTCATGCTGGACATCGGCGCTGGGTAGGCGCTGGTGCAGTGCAGGACGACGAGGTCCCTCGCCCCGGCGCCGCGGGCGGCCGCCACCGCTTCAGCGATCTCGGCCTCGGAGGCCATTCCCGTCGACATGACCAGGGGGCGACCCGTTGCCGCGCACCGGCGGACAAGGGGCAGGTCGACCAGCTCGAAGGATGCGATCTTGTACGCCGGGGCGTCCAGGCTCTCGAGGAGATCCACCGCCGTGAAGTCGAAGGGCGAGGAGAACAGGGTCACACCGCGGGACCGGGCGTGGGCGAACATGGGCGCATGCCAGTCCCAGGGCGTATGCGCCTCGGCGTAAAGCTCGTGCAGGCGCCGCCCGTCCCAGAGTCCGCCCTCGATGCGGAAGCCAGGGCCGTCATGGTCCAGGGTGATGGTATCGGCGGTGTAGGTCTGGATCTTGACCGCATCCGCGCCGGCGTCGGCCGCCGCCGAGATCAGGTCCAGGGCCCGACGCAGGTCTCCGTTGTGGTTCCCGGACATCTCGGCGACCACATAGGGGGGATGCCCCGGGCCGATGGGCCTGCCGGCGATGTGGGCCAGGGTCTGGCTCATGGGATCACCCCATCTCCTGCGTGCGATTCGCCCAGGGAATATGGGGCCGCAGACGGGCCGGGGCCAGCGAGTCAGGCGTCCGGCGTCTTCGATGGGGCGCCCTCGAAGCGGAAGGCGGCCCCGTCCCGGCGCACGTGGCCCGCGGTCGGCGCGGCGAAGTGGGTCCCGATCACCAGGATGGGTTGGTCGGCGGCCCCGTCGAAGACTTGCCGCCGCATCACTGCGGAGGCCTGCGGGTCGCTGTCGAAGGGCGGCGACCATTCCGGGTGCGCCATCTGGCAGGGGTGGTGGACCATGTCGCCGGTGATCAGGGCGGTCTCGCCGCCGGACTCGATCCGGACGCTGACATGGCCCGGCGTATGGCCGGGGGTGGGGACCAGCCGGACTTCGGGCGAGATCACGTGGTCCATCTCGACGAAGTCCACCAGGCCGGCCTCGAAGACCGGGCGGATGGAGTCCGACAGGATCGCCTGCTGCTCGTCATCTCCCTCGGCGCTCCAGTGGTCGTATTCCCGCCGGCCGATCAGGTAGCGGGCCTTGGGGAAGGTGGGGACCCAGCGGTCGCCCTGCCGCATCGTATTCCAGCCGACGTGATCGACGTGCAGGTGGGTGCAGACCACGGCGTCGACGCTGTCGCGGGTCCAGCCGGTCGCCTCGAAGGATTTCAGGAAGTCCGTGGACAGGGCCTGTCCGCCGACAAGGCTCCGCGGACGGTCGTTGCCGATGCAGGTGTCCACCACCAGCCGCAGACCGGGCGCCTCGACGAGGAGGGCGTGGATGGACAGGCGCAGGTGTCCCTCCGGTGTCACATAGTGCGGAAACAGCCAGGGGATTTCACGCAGCGCCTCCGGCGTCGCCTCGGCAAGGAAGGCCCGCCGGGGATTGTAGACGACCGGCATCTCCATCTCGACGACGCGGGTGACCGTCACCTCGCCGATCCGCCACCTGAGCATGACGCCCTCCCCTCCGGCCTGGCCTAGCGCAGGCCGGCGTTGATCTGGTCCAGAGCCGCCTGGCCGGGCACCAGGTCAGCGTCGGACAGGCTGTTCAGCGGCCGGTCGGTGGTGCCCAGGGCGCCATGCAGGTCGCCGGGCTCCGGGTCCACGTAGAGCAGTCCCGTGACAATCTCGCCCGCCGCCTGACGCTGGGCCAGGTAGGCCATGGCGGCGATCCGGTCCGTCGGGTCGTAGTGGTCCGACAGCTTGTGGAGGGACAGAACCGAGCCATCGTGCTGGGTGACAGAGATGGTCGTACCGGGCTCGTAGTCGACCTCGATGGGCTGGCGCTCGGCGATCACGTCCAGGCGGTTCACCGCCTCGTTGTGCTCGCGGACATAGTCGTAGCTCTTGGTCGAGCCGGCGTGGTTATTGAACTGTACGCAGGGGCTGAGGGTATCGATGAAGGCGGGGCCGGGGTGGCGCAGGGCGGCCTTGATCAGCGGCACCAGCTGGGCCTTGTCGCCGGAGAAGGAGCGCGCCACGAAGGTCGCGCCCAGCTGGAGGGCGAGGCTGACCATGTCGATGGCAGAGTCGTGGTTGACCACGCCGCGCTTGGACTTCGAACCCCGGTCCGAGGTGGCGGAGAACTGGCCCTTGGTCAGGCCGTACACCCCGTTGTTCTCGACAATGTAGGTCATGTTGACCCCGCGCCGGATGGCGTGGGCGAACTGGCCCAGACCGATGGAGGCCGAGTCCCCGTCGCCCGAGACGCCGAGGTAGATCAGCTCCCGGTTGGCCAGGTTGGCGCCGGTGAGGACCGAGGGCATGCGCCCGTGCACGGTGTTGAAGCCGTGCGAGTTGCCCAGGAAGTAGTCCGGCGTCTTGGACGAGCAGCCGATCCCGGACAGCTTGGCCACCCGGTGGGGCGGCAGGTCCAGCTCGTAGGCGGCCTGGATGATGGCCGCCGAGATCGAGTCGTGGCCGCAGCCGGCGCAGAGGGTCGAGACCGACCCTTCGTAGTCCCGTCGCAGGTAGCCCAGGCCGTTCGGGGCCAGGGCCGGGTGATGCAGCTTGGGCTTGGCGATGTAGGTCATTCGGCGGCCTCCCGGAGCGGGCGCGAGCCCGGCGGCTGGGTTGCATCCATCAGGCTGGTGATGGAGGAGACGATGAAGCGGGCGGTAATGGGCGTCCCATCGAAGTGAAGGACGGGTACGAGCCGGTTGGGGTCGCCGCCGTTCTCCGCCATCAGCAGGGTGCGCAGCTGGGCGTCGCGGTTCTGCTCGACCACGAAGATCCGGTCGTGGCTGGCGAGGAAGTCATCCACCTCGGAAGAGAAGGGGAAGGCGCGGATGCGCAAAGCGTCCAGCCGTCGGCCCTGTCGCTCGAAGAGGCCGAGGGCCTCGTGCATGGCCGGCCCCGTGGAGCCGTAGTAGATCACCCCGTCCCGGGTCGGCGCGCTGGCCGGGCGCAGCTCCGGCGCCGGGACCAGGGACTTGGCGGTCTCGAACTTGCGCAGCAGACGCTGGACGTTGTCGACGTAGACCGACCCCTCCTCGGAATACCGGGCGTAGGGGTTTCGCGACGTGCCGCGGGTGAAGTACCCGCCCCGGTTGGGATGGACGCCGGGATAGGTCCGATAGGGAATGCCATCGCCGTCGACGTCGAGGTAGCGGCCGAAGTCGCGGCCAGCCTCCAGTTCCTCGTAGGTCATGACCTTGCCGCGGTCCATCCGGCGGCTGTCGTCCCACTTGAAGGGCTCGGTCAGCCACTCGTTCATGCCCATGTCGAGGTCGAGCATGACAAAAACCGTGGTCTGCAGCCGGTCCGCGAGGTCGAAGGCCTGGGCCGCGAAGGTGAAGCATTCGCCGGGATCCATGGGCAGCAGCATGGGATGCTTGGTGTCCCCGTGGCTGGCGTAGGCGGCCCCGATGAGGTCCGCCTGCTGGGTCCGGGTCGGCATGCCGGTGGAAGGCCCACCCCGCTGGACGTCGAAGATGACCGCCGGAATCTCTGCGAAATAGGACAGGCCGATGAACTCGGTCATGAGCGAGACGCCGGGTCCCGAGGTGCAGGTGAAGGCCCGGGCGCCGTTCCACCCGGCGCCGATGACCACGCCGATGGAGGCGATCTCGTCCTCAGCCTGGACGATGGCGAAGTTGGCCTTGCCGGTCTGCGGGTCGACGCGCAGGTCCTGGCAGTAGCTGGTGAAAGCCTCCGCCAGCGAGGTGGAGGGCGTGATGGGATACCAGGCGCAGACCGTGGCCCCGCCGTAGACCGCGCCCAATCCGGCGGCCTGGTTGCCCTCGATGAAGATCCGGTCGCCGACGGCGTCGGCCCGGCGGACCTGGAGCCCCAGGGGGGCCATGTTGTCCCGCACCCAGTCGCGGCCCATGTGCAAGGCGTCGATATTGGCCTTGATGAGCTTCTCGCGGCCCTCGAACTGCTC
>NZ_JADBZL010000028.1:0-12864 GCF_020402505.1 Phenylobacterium sp.
CAGGGCGGACAGCAGGGCCTCTTCGCCCTCGGCGTCCAGGGCGGCGTTGGGCTCGTCCAGAACCAGCAGGGCGGGATCGCCGATCAGGGCCCGGGCCAGGCCCACCCGCTGGCGCTGGCCGGCCGACAGGATCCGGCCGCTTTCGCCCAGGTCGGTCTCATAGCCCTGGGGCAGGCGCAGGATCAGGCCGTGGACGCCGGCGGACTGGGCGGCGGCCACCACCCTCTCGTCGGTGGGGTCGTCGCGGAAGCGGGCGATGTTGTCGCGGACTGTGCCGGGGAAGAGCTCGGTGTCCTGGGGCAGGTAGCCGACATTGCGGCCGAAGTCGGCGCGCTCCCAGGCGTGGACGTCGGCGCCGTCCAGGCGGATGGAGCCGTGGGTCGGGGGCCAGACCCCGACGATCAGCCGGGCCAGGGTCGACTTGCCGGCGCCGGAGGGGCCGATGACGCCCAGCATCTCGCCCGGCTCGACCCGGAAGGCCAGGGCCTGGACCGCGAAACGGTTGGCGCCGGGCGGGGCGAAGTTGACGCCCTCCACCGTCAGGAGGCCCTTGGCCTTGGGCAGGGCCGTGGCGGGGACCGGCTCCTTGTAGCCCTCGAACACCGTGGTCAGGCGCTCGAAGGCCCGGGCGCCGTTCATCAGGCCGTCCCAGCTGCCCACCAGCCGGTCGATGGGCTGCAGGGCCCGGGCGCCCAGGATCATGTTGGCGAACAAAAGGCCCACATGGATCTGGCCGGTGACCACCAGCCAGGCGCCGACGGCGATGATCAGCACCTGGATGCCCTGGCGCAGGCCGCGGGAGATGTTGGTCATGAAGCTGGCGTCGTCGCTGGCCAGCGAGCTGCGGTCCATGGTGGTCTGGCGGAAGCCGCGCCAGCGGCCGGCCAGGGGCTCGGTCAGGCCCATGGCCCGGACCACCTCGTTGTTCCTCAGGGCCTGGTCGGTGAAGCCGTAGCTGCGCAGGGCCGCCTCGTTGGCCTCCTGCAGCAGGGGACGGGTGCGGATGTCCTGCAGCAGGGCCACGCCCAGCAGGACCAGGGCGCCGACGAAGGTGATGACGCCGATCACCGGGTCGACCACGAACAGCACCAGCATGAAGATCGGCATCCAGGGCAGGTCGAACAGCACGCCGAAGGCCGGGCCGGTCAGCATCTGCCGGAAGGTGTCGAGGTCGCGCAGGGCCTGGCTGCGGGCCTGGGGCATGCCGCGGGCGGCGCCCTCGAACAGGGCCCCGAAGACGTGGGCCGAGACCCTCTGGTCCAGCAGAACGCCGAAGCTGATCAGCACCTTGGCCCGGTAATGGTCGATGACCGAGGACATGGCGAAGGCGCCCAGCACGCCGACGGTCAGGACCAGCAGGGTCGGCACGCTCCCGCTTGGCAGCACGCCCGCATAGATGTGCGTCGTGTACAGGGGCATGGCGAAGTAGAGCAGGTTCGAGACCAGGCTGAAGACGCCCGCATAGATCAGCGGCCGGCGCCCCTCCTTCACCGCGCGGGTGAGGGGGTTGTCGGGCATGGCGGCGAAGGGGTTGAAGATCTTCATCCGGGATCTGAACTCGTTCCTGGCGCTCGGCGGGCGGACCATCGCCCCAGAAGGTTTACGAAAAGCAAGAGAATTCCGCGAGAGGGTTCTCGGAACCCCCCCAACCCCGTGTCCCCGGCGCCACGCCGGACGCCCCGTCATTCCTCCCACCTCACCCCTCTGCGCGGAAAGCAATGGGCTCCCCAATTCCTCCACCTCTTGAGGGGGAGGTGGACCGCGCAGCGGGCCGGAGGGGGTTCACGGCGCAGGGGCCTGTGCACCGGGGATCGATTCGACCTAGGCTCGGCGCATGACCGGTTCCTCCCGCCTTCCGCCGCCCCTCGCCGCGGCCGGCCGCGTGGCCATTCTGGGCAGTTGTGTGAGCCGCGACCTGTGGCGCATGGCCGGGGCGCCGGCGGATGACCTTCTCTATATATCCAGGACCCGGCTGCCGAGCCTGTTCGCCGCCCGGCCGGAGGGGCTGGTCCTGCCGGAGGGGCCGGCGCCGGGCCTGCGACCGAATCCGGCGCGGGCCCTCCGTACCGACCTTTCAAAAACCGGGCTGGACGAAATCATCCGATTCCGTCCAGACATGGTCCTCCTCGACTTCATCGACGAGCGGTTCGACCTCCTGGCGGGCGCCGGGGGGGTGGTGACCGCGTCCTGGGAGCTGGAGACCGCCGGCTGGGACGCCCTGCCCCCCCTCATGACGCTACGGCGCCTGGACGCTCTGGGCGACGCCGACGCGACGCTGTGGCGACGCGCGCTGGACGCTCTGGCGACGCTGTTCGCCCCCGGCGGCGCCCTCTCGGGGGCCCGTCCGGTTCTGCATGAGGCTGTCTGGGCGCCCGCCCTGCGGACGCCGGCGGGACGCACCGAGCCCCTGGCGCCGGACCTCGAAATCACCCCCGGCCGGAGGGCGGCGCGGGCGGCGCACAACGCCCGGCTGGCGCGGATGCACGCCGCGGCGCGGGGGGCCATCCCTGGCCTGACCTTCGTCAAGGCCCCGGATTCCCTGGTGTTTTCCGATCCGGACCATGTCTGGGGGCTGAGCCCCTTCCACTATGTTACCGACTATTACGCCGAGATCTGGCGCCAGTTAGGGGGCGGTTGAGCGGCGGGCGAGGGCCTCCGCCGGCGTGATCCCTGAGCGGATCGCCTCCGGATCGTCCAGCAAAGCGAGGGCCGGGTGCAGGCCTTCCGGCCCCAGGACGGCCCAGGCGCCGCCGGCCAGGTAGTCGCTCAGGGGGTCTTTCGAGGGGTCCATGGCGGCGCCCCTGGCCTCAGCGTAAGTCTTTGAATTAAAGTAGGGACCCGGGCTTTCCAGGGTGTCCCGGGCGGTCAGGACGAAGCGCGCCAGGGGCTCGGTTTCGCTGTCGTCCAGCCCCTGTCGCCGACGCCAGGCCGGGTCGAACAGGGGGTGGGGCGAGGCGCCCGCCCGCCCGCCCTCGGTCAGGTACCAGACCAGGTCGCCGCCGGCCCAGGCGGGATCGAACAAGGGGTGCGGCGACAGCCCCCGGGCCGCGCCGGTCCGCAGGTAGTGGAGCACCGGGTTCTCCCCTGTTGCGGTGAGTTCCGGGGCCTGGGAGACGTACCCTTCCAGGCTGAAGAGGGGGTGCGGATCGCGACCGTCGGCGGCGCCTTCGCGGAGGAAATGGTCCAGCGGCGTCAGGCCCGTCCGGGCCAGCTCCGCGGCGTTGCGCTGCGCGTAGAAGCTTGAATCGAAAAGGGGATGTGGCGACAGCCGGGCGTCGCCGCCCCACACGAGGTAGTGCGCCAGGGGGTCGGGGCCGACGGGCCCGGGGGCGTGGGCGGCGTACCAGGCGGGGTCGAACAGGGCTGCGCCCTCGCCAAGGCGGGCCCGGGCGCGGACGAGGGCCCGTCCGGGGGCGCCAAGCCGGGCCAGCACCTTCTCCGCCAGCTTGCGGAGCCGGTTGCGCCGGTCCGGCCGGCGGTGCGCGAAAGCCGCGGCTCGGTAGCGGTCGAACTGCGAGGCCCGCAGCCGGGCCTCCGCCGCCGCCCGGGCGCCGAGGGCCTCGGCCAGGGCCTCGCCCAGCTGCAGCCGGACCTGCGCCTCGGCGGTCTCGGCCCTCTGAACCTCGGCGCGCAGAGCCGCCAGGCGCACGGCCACCGCGTCGACGGAGGCCGACAGCCGGATGGCCTCGGGGGTGGACTGGGGATCAGCCACGCCGGCCCGGCCCCTCGGCCTTCCACCAGGCCTGATAGCCGCCCGCGAAGGGATCGGGGAAGGCCGTCTGCAGGTCCGCCCGCTCGCGGTAGAGCACGCGCTGCGGCTTGGAGATCGCCGCGCCGTCGTCGAACTGGCCATAGGCCCACCAGCGCTCGGGAATGGCCGGATCGGTCGCCGCCGCGACGGCCTCCTTGTACCAGCGCCAGATCTCGTAGACCTCGAAGTTGTCGCCGGCGTAGCGCTTGGTCATGACGTCGCCCGTCGGGCCCAGCTTGGTGAAGTGCCAGAAGCGCAGGGTGGCGCCGTTGACGAGGATCTCGCCCTGCCGAGTGATGGCCACCTTGCGCTTCGACAGGTTCCAGCTGGCGACGTTGTAACCGGGATCGCGAATCACCTTCACCCGGTCGAACAGGGCCGGGACGTGGTCACACCACCTCTGGTCCACAAAGAGCCCGTTGGGAATGTCGTCATAGCAGAAGGCCAGCAGGCGGTCGTTCCACCAGCGGGCGAAGCGGGCGCCCTCGCCGGTGGTGCGGATCGCCACGAAGCCCAGGTTGAAGATGCCGGTCCGCGAGGCGGACAGGTCGTTGTCGAGGATGGCGGCCGGGTCCTCATTGGGGTCGATCAGGTGCGGCGTCAGCAGGATGTCGTCCCGCTGCAGCATCGCCACCAGAGGGTCGAGGGGGGCGAAGAGGGCCGTGTCCGGGTCGAGATAGATGGCGATGTCCGCACCGCCGGCCTCGCAGACCTGGTGCAGGAAGGGGCCCTTCACGGCGGTGCAGACCTCGACCACGTCATGCCGGAAGAGCCAGCCGCGGAAGGGCTCGATCCCCAGGTCCTTCGCCCAGACCACCCGGTCGAAGGGCTCGGCGGCCGGATCGAAGGCGAAGCCGGGGGGGGGCTCGTCGGTGATCAGGGCCACGGCCTCCCAGTCGGGATGGAACCTCCGGAGGGTCTGGAACAGAACCCGCGCGCGGTTGAGGTAGGAGAAGGTGAAACTCGAATAGACCAGGACCTTCACGACAGAGCCTCCAGCAGATCCACGCTCATGCCGCTGTACGCGATCTCGCAGATTTCAGGGCGCCGGGACGCCCGGGACAGGTGACGGACGGCGCCGGACTCGAACTGGGCGAAGAGGGTCGCCTCGTCGGGAAGCACAAGACCATGCCCGCCGGCCCGGGTGAAGGCGGCGACGTTGCCGCTGTCGGGCCCGGTCAGGATGGCCGCGCCGGCCGCCGCCGCCTCGTAGGCGCCGAAGGAGAAGGTCTCCCGGCACAGGGACCAGAGGATGGCGACGTCGACCCGGGCGGCCTCGAGGGCCTCGCGCATGGCGTGGGGCCGGTCAGCGGTGACCGAGACGTCGATGTGGTCGGCGGGCGCCCCGGGCGCGGCGGCCGAGCCCAGGCGCACGAACCGGTAGCGGGGATCGTCGCGGAACCGGTGGGCCAGATCGGTGAAGACCGGCCAGCCCTTGTAGGCCGAGGGCATGCCGAGGAAGGCGACGGTGAGCGACCCCTCCCCCGCCTCGGCGACCCGGCCGGTGGGAACGAGCCGGGCGTGGGGGTGGACGCGCACGGCGGACGGGGTCGGGGCGTCCGGCGCGGCGCTCCAGGTGTCGAGGGCCGCCTGGGAGGGAGCCACGAGGGTGAGGTCGAGGGCCTCGAACAGCCGACGGTGGGCGGACAGGTGGAGGTCCCGGCCCGGCCCGAAGATGCAGATCCGGCAGGCGGCGCTGCCCGCCGGCGGCGCCCCGCAGTCCCGCGCCTCGTCGCGCATGAGGTGGTAGCCGGCGCACAGCCCGGCGAAGTCGTGCAGCCAGAACAGGCCCCGCCGGACACCGGCCGCCGCGAGGAGGTCAAGGGTCTCGCCGATCTCGTGGCCGAGGAGGCTGTGCACTGCGACGGTGGCCCGGGCCCCCGCCCGCGCCGGTCGGGCCGCCAGGGCCCGGGCGATGTCCCCGACGGCGAAATGACCGAGGGTGCGCCCGTTCCAGACGACGCCGAGGGGCGTCGCGTCCGCCCCCGGCCTCAGGGTCGGCCAGGGGACGGTGGGAAAGAGGTGAAGGTGGTCGATTCCCTTCCGCGCCAGGCCCGCCGCCTCGGTCTGCAGGCAGAGCTGGCTCCCGCCGATGCTGGCGGTGAAGTCGTCATGGCTGAAGGTGATGTGCAGGCCCGCTGCGGCGGCGACCGACAGCGGGCCGAGGGCCGAGGCCGGCCCCGGGTAGGTGGCGGCGGCGGCCCGGGCGGCGGCGGCGACCCGCTCCTCCAGGGGCGTGAGCCTGGCGACAATCCGCCCCCGGAAGCCCAGTTCGAACCGGAGAGGCCGGCCCTCGGCCCGACCGGCGGCAAGCCAGTGCAGGAAGGGGTTGACGCCGGCGGCGGCGACATCCGGGTTCACCTCGAGATAGTCGGCGGCGCTGAAGTCGGGGGACGGGTCCCGGCCCTCGCGCCAGCCGGTCTGGAGGAAATGGTCGAGGGGATCCTGCCCCGCCGCGGCGACGTCGGGCCAGGCTGACAGGTAGTAGGCCGCATCGAAGCCGGTGGCGGCCAGCTCCCGCGCCGCCTTCCGGCCCAGGCCGGCGGGAAGGTCGGCGTCCGGCGCGCGCGGCGCGGCCTGGGGACCCGCCCCGACGGCGTGCGGCCGGGCCCCGATGCGCTCCAGGAAACGCTCGCGGTGCGCGGAGGGCGCAGGCTCGCAGCCCTGGCGCCAGCCGCGGTCCAGGTAGTGAAGGAAGGGATCGCCCCCCGCGGCCTCCGGATACCGGGACAGGTAGGCGGCGGCGGAGAACCAGGGCGCAGGGTCGCGTCCCTCCCGCCAGCCCGTCCCGGCGTAGTGCCGCAGGGGATCGGAGCCCGTCCGGGCGATGTCGTCGTAGACGGTGCGGTAGAAGACCGGGTCGAAGGCCGCCGCAAGGGCTCGGCGGGTGCGTTCCGGGGCGTCGCCCTGGCCCATGCGAAAATTCCTGTTCGGTGGCGGGCCTGTGTGCAACAGAAGGTCGCAACGATCAACTGATCCGCCATGCCCGACAAGCCCAGCCCCGCAGCCTCCGCACCGGCCCGTACGGCCTACCTGGTCCTGGGCATGCACCGGTCCGGCACCAGCGCGCTGGCGAACCTGCTGGCTCTGGCGGGGGCCAGCCTGCCCCGTGAGGTCATGCCCGCCGATGCGCACAACGCCAGGGGCTATTTCGAGCCCTGGCGCATCGCCGTCTTCAACGACCGGCGGCTGGCCGCGGCCGGGACCGCCTGGGACGACCCCTTCGCCGCCCTGGCGCCGCCGCCCTCCGGCGAGGCGGCCTGGCGCGAGGAGGCCAGGAGCCTGTTCCGGAGCCAGTTCGGCCGCCGGCGCCGGCCCCTGCTGAAGGACCCCCGGGTGTCCGTCCTGGGCGAGTTGTGGCGTCCGGTCCTGGAGGCCGAGGGCCTGGCCCTTCGGGTCTTCATCCCGGTCCGCAGCCCGCTGGCGGTGGCCGGATCCCTGATGGCCCGCGACGGCTTCTCCACCCGCAAGTCCGTGATGGTCTGGTGCGCCTACATGCTGGCGGCGGAGGCCATGAGCCGCGACCTGCCCCGGGCCTTTGTCGACTATGACGCCCTGCTGGAGGACTGGCGGCCAGGCCTGGCCGCCGCCGAGGCCCAGCTGGGCGAGCCCCTCCCCGCCCTGACCGCCGCCGCTTCGCGGAAGATCGACGCCTTCCTGACGGCGGAGCTGAGGCGCAATACGGGCGCAGGCGACCTTTCCGCCCTGGGCGAGGCGGGAGAGAGGGCGGCGGGAGTCCTGGCCTGGCTGGCGGCGTCCGCCCGGGGCGAGACGCCCGACCGCGCGCCCCTGGATGCGGCGGCGGCCTGGCTGGCCGGCGAGAAGGCCCTCTACGGAGACCTGGTCTCGCCGGTCTCGGCCGACAGGGCCGTGGCGCGCACCGCCCTAGCTGACGCCGAGGGACGGGCGGCCTGGCTCGAAGGTCAGCGGGAGGAGCTTCAGCGCGCCCTGGAAGAGACGCAGGCGGTCGTGGAGCGCCTGAGCGCCCTGGTCCCGCTGACTGAGGACCTTCGCCGGCAGGTCCGCAGCCTGGAGGCCCAGCTGACCGCCTCGCAGGCGGCGGTCCGCGAGGCGGCCCGGCGGCTGGAGACGATGGTCGAGGCGGGGTGAAGTCCCTTGCTTCCTTCGGGAGGCGCGGCTTACACCCGTCCGGACGCCGACAGCGGAATACCCGCGCCTGAGACCGAAGAGGCCATGCCCCGGGACGAGACGCTCTGGTTCGTGATCGCGGCCTACAACGAGGGCCCGATGATCGCCGAGGTGGTGCGCGGCGTGACCCCGCACGCCCGGGTGGTCGTGGTGGACGACGGATCCACCGATGACACGGGCGACCAGGCCCTGGCGGGCGGCGCCTGCGTCGCCACCCACCTGGTCAACCGCGGCCAGGGCGCGGCCCTCCAGACCGGGATCGACTTCGCCCTGTCCCAGGGCGCGGCGCATGTCGTGACCTTCGATGCGGACGGCCAGCACAATGTCGACGAGGCGCTGGAAATGGTCGCCCGGCGCCGGGCCGAGGGCCTGGACGCCGTGCTGGGGTCCCGGTTCCTGGGGACGACGGTGAACATGCCCACCTTGCGCCGGCTGGTGATCAAGGCCGCAGTGATCTTCACACGGCTCACCACCGGGCTGAAGCTGACCGACGCGCACAATGGCCTGAGGGTCCTGTCACGGGACGCCGCCCGGAAGATCCGCATCCGCCAGGACCGCATGGCCCACGCCTCCGAGATCCTGTCCCAGATCGCCCGGCTGGGCCTGAACTGGCGGGAGCATCCGGTGACCATCACCTATTCCGAGTACTCCCTGGCGAAGGGCCAGAAGCTGTCGAACTCGGTCCGGATCCTCGAGGACATCCTGTTCGGGGCGCGGTCATGATCGTCTCGCTGGTCGCCTCGGCCCTCTTCGGATCGGTCCTGTTCCTGGCCGCCGCGCGCAAGTTCACCTTTGTGGGGCTCAAGCTGGCGGTGATGACCTTCGCTGCAGCGGGGGTCTATTTCGTCTGGAACCCCGACCAGATGACCCGGCTGGCCCAGATGGTGGGCGTGGGCCGCGGCGCGGACCTCGTCACCTACGCCACGACCCTCATCCTCTTCCTGACGGTGGTGGCGGCCATCATGCGCGAACGCCGGTCCAGTGACGTCCTGACCCTGCTGGTGCGGCGGCTGGCCATCCAGCAGGCCCGGTTCCCGGACCCCCCCGGTGGGTGAGTCGCCGAGGCGCGCGCTGGTCACCGGCGGGGCGGGTTTCATCGGCCGCGCCCTGGCCGCCCGGCTGTTGCGCGAGGGCGCCGAAGTCACCGTGCTGGACGACCTGTCGAGCGGGGATGCAAGCCGGCTGGAACGGGGCGCCCGCCTGATGGAGGGTTCGGTGACGGATCCGGGCAGGGTCGCCGAGGCGATGGCCGGCGCCGACGCGGTCTTCCACCTGGCCGCCATCGCCTCGGTGGCCAGGTGCAACGAGGACCTGGCGGCCTCGCACCGGGTCAATCTGGGGGGCTTCGTCAATGTGCTGGAGGCCGCTGCGGCCCGAGAGCAGAGGCCGGCCCTGGTCTACGCCTCCTCCGCGGCCGTCTATGGCGACAACCCGGAAACCCCGCTGCGGGAGGACGCAAGGCCCCGTCCCCTGTCGCCCTATGGCGCCGACAAGCTGGGCTGCGAACTGCACGCCTCAGCCGCAGCGACCGTCCTGGGTCTGCGGTCGACGGGCCTGAGGTTCTTCAACGTCTACGGACCCGGGCAGGACCCGGGTTCGCCCTATTCCGGGGTGATCTCCCGCTTCCACAGGGCGGCGAGGCTCGGGGAGGGGGTCACCATCTTCGGCGACGGCGGCCAGACCCGCGACTTCGTCTTCGTGGACGACGTGGTGGAGGCCCTGCTGTCGGCGTCGGCCCGCGAAAAGGGCGAGGCGGCGGAGGTTCTGAATGTCTGCACGGGCCGGGAGACGACGGTCCTCGACCTGGCCGCCAGGCTGGCGCGACTGACGGGGAAGACGATGCCCGTGGCCCATGCGCCGGCCCGGGCGGGGGATATCCGCAGGTCTTCGGGCGACCCCGCCAGGCTGGAGGCGATTCTGGGCCGCCGACCGGGCACGGACCTGTCGGCGGGCCTGGCGCAGATTGTCGAGCGGGGCGGGGACTGATGGACACGGACCGGCGCCTGAGTCTGCAGCCTGGGTCCGCCCAAGGAGCGAGGACGTGATGTTTCGGAAGGTTGAAACCCCGGGCGGCGGCGTCGCCCGCAATCTCTACGCCGGGACCCTCGCCGTTGGGCTTCTCATCGTTCTGGCCGCCGGGCTGCCCGGACACATGACCACCGATTCGGTGATCCAGCTGGCTGAGGGGCGCGCAGGCGAGCAGCAATCCTTCAATCCGGCCTTCATGTCCTGGCTGCTCGGCCGTTTCGACAGCCTGCTTTCGGGGACCGCCCTCTTCGTGGCCTTCAGCGTCGCCCTGCTGTTCGGAGCCCTGGCCGCCCTGCCGCGCCTCGCCGGGCGGGTGCACGTCCTGGCGGCGCCCGTCCTCGCTCTCGTGATCCTCTCTCCCCAGGTGCTGATCTACCAGGGGGCGGTCTGGAAGGACGTCTTCTTCGCCAACTCGGCCATCGCAGGGACGGTCCTGCTGGCGATCTCGGCGGAACGCGGCGCCCTAAGGGGTGCAGGGCTCGCGGCATGGGTTTCCGGGCTCGTCCTTCTGGTGGTGGCCGCTCTCGTCCGGCAGAACGGGGTCCTGGCCCTGGGCGCCGCCGCCCTGGCCTTCGGCCTCGCCGCCGGATTCCGGCACAGTTGGCGACGTGGACTGGGCGCAACTGCTGCGGTTCTGACGGCCGGACTGGTTCTCTTCCTTGCGGTGGGACTGGTCATGACCCGCGTCATGCCGTCCACTTCGCCCCAGGCGGCCGGAGCTGGCCTGAGGGTGATCCAGCACTTCGACCTGGTGGGCGTGGCGGCTCGGGATCCCAATGCCTCATTCGCCCCGCTCGAGGCCGCAGACCCTCGAGCGGCGGCTACGCTCCGGAGCCTTGCCCCCCAAGGCTACAACCCGGAACGGGTGGATACGATCGGCAACGCCCCAGGCCTGGGCGAGACACTTTGGCAGACGCCGGAGGGCGCCGTAGCCCGGACCTGGACACACGTCGCCATAACTGAATTCCCGGACTACGCGGCCCACCGGCTGGAGGTCTTCCGGCAGGCCTTCCTGACCCCCGACCTCCTCGCCTGCCTGCCTGTGACGACGGGGGTCCAGGGGCCGGAGGCGGTGCTGGAGGAACTGGGTATGCCCTCCCGCCAGGACCGGCGGGACCGTGAGCTGTACAACTATGCGACCTGGTTCTTCGACACGCCGGTCCTGTCGCACCTGACCTACGCCCTCCTTTCCCTGGGCGTGATGGTGGCCCTGGTGCTGCGGGGTCGGCCCTCGGACTGGGTGATGGCGGGACTGCAGGCAGGCGCCCTCGCCTTCGCCGGCAGCTTCCTAGTCATCGCCCTGGCGTGTGATTACCGCTATCTCTACTTCCTCGATCTCGCCGCCCTGTTCGGCCTGGTCCACCTCGCCCTTGACCCGCCGTGGGCGGCCATCCGGAGACGGTTCCAGACATGAAGACCCCGACCCTCTTCCTCCGCCCGACCCCCTTTTCAGGTCCGGCCGCCGTCGCCCTCGCCGGCCTCCTCGCCCTTTCCGCCTGCGACCAGCCCAAGCCGACGCCCACGACCGCAGCGGAGGCCCCCGCCGCCAAGGTGCGTCCGCCGAGAGCGCCCGAGCCCATCGCCTGGGACCCGGCGCAGAAGGCCTTTGTCCTCGACGGCAAGCCCCTGAAGGCTGCGGCCCTCTGGACCTTCGAGACCGGGACCGAGGACTTCCAGGGCGCAGGATCGACCCTGACGGCCCGGCCGGGCGGCGGACTGGACGTCAAGGGCGACCTCTTCGACCCCATCGTCCGCCTGCCCAAGGATCTGTCGATCAACGGGGCCGGGTCCAATGCGGTCCTGGTCCGGATCACCCGCAACGCCGATACCGAGCGCTGGGACGGCTCGCTGTTCTGGACCACAGCGGCGCATGGCGAGGACGCCGGCTTCGCCACCAAGCCCATCCGGGGGGCGGACCCGGCGGTCGGGGAGACCACCCTCATGGTCTATGACCTCGCCCAGCCGAAGAAGGGCGGGGACGACTGGACACGCTCGACGATCACCGGCGTCCGGCTGGACCTCGACGACTCTGCGGGCGGCGAATTCACGATCCATCAGGTCGCGATCGTCAGCATTCCCAGCGGCGCGACGCCCCCGGCGGCCCCGTGATCCGGTCCCTCTCGGGCCTGGACCTCGCCCTTTGCCTTGCTTTCTCGCTCGCCCTGCCCGCCGGCCAGGTGCTGTTCAAGCTGGGGGCGGAACACACCCGGCAGGTGGAGGGGGGCCTGCTGGCGAAGGTGATCCTGAACCCTCCCCTCATCGGGGCCTTCGTCTGGTATGGCCTGACGTCCCTGCTGTGGGTCTATATCCTGACCCGGGCGCCGCTGAGCCAGGTCTATCCCTTCTCGATCCTCGGCGCGGCCCTGACCCCCGTCCTGGCGGTCCTCCTGTTCCGGGAGTCCCTGCCTCCGCAGGCCTGGCTGGGGTACGTGGTCATGCTGGCCGGCTTCGTGCTGGTGATGCGGCCGGCGGCCTGACCGCACCCGTGTTGCGCCGCCGAATCCGACCTGTTACCTCCGCCCCGACCCGGGAGCGCTGATGGACATCGCCGAACACATGCTGCGGACGGGGTCCCGGGGGTTCCGGGATGACCTGGCGCGGGCGGTCGACGACCTGTCCCGTTCGGTGAAGGGCCTGGGCCTGTCCTGGTCTCTGGCCTGGCACGACGTGGTCTCGCGCTATCGCGGCTCGATCCTGGGACCCTTCTGGATCACCCTGTCCATGGCCGTCATGGTCCTGGGCATCGGCTTCCTCTACGCCGAACTGCAGAAGATACCCCTGGCGACCACCCTGCCCTTCGTGGCCCTGGGCATCGTCTTCTGGGGACTGATCTCCCAGACGGTGATCGAGGGCTGTGAGTCCTTCGTCCACGCCTCGGGCATGCTGAGCCAGACCTCCCTGCCCATGTTGACCTTCATCTGGCGCACCGTGCTGCG
>NZ_JADBZL010000029.1:0-3471 GCF_020402505.1 Phenylobacterium sp.
CTGAGGTGACTCCCGTGGCGCGAGATCCCTACGAGGTCCTCGGCGTTCCGCGTAGCGCCGGGGCCGAAGACATCCGCAAGGCCTTCCGCAAGCTGGCCAAGAAGCACCACCCCGACGCCAACCCGGGCGACAAGGCCGCCGAGGAGAGGTTCAAGCAGGTCAGCGCCGCCTTCGACCTCCTGGGGGACGCCGACAAGCGGCGCAAGTTTGACGCCGGCGAGATCGACGCCGACGGTCGGGAAGTCTTCCGCGGGTTCGGCGGTCCCGGGCAGGGCGGTCCCTTCGGCGGCGGCGGTGGCGGCTTTGATGCGACGGACTTCAGCGACATCCTCGGTGAGATGTTCGGCCGCAGGGGCGGCCGCGGCGGTCCCCGCGGCGGCGCCGGACCGGGGCCAGGCTTCGCGCCGCGCGGCGCCGACGTCCGCGCCCGGCTGGAGATCGACCTTGAAGAGGCCATTCTCGGCGGCAAGAAGCGGATTTCCTTCCAGGACGGGCGAACCCTGGACGTGACGATTCCAGCCGGCGCTTCCGATGGTCAAACCCTGCGGCTGAGGGGGCACGGCGAAGCCGGCAGAGGCGGCAAGGGCGACGCCCTGATCGAGCTCCTGGTCCGGCCCCATCCCGTCTTCCGGAAGGAGAACGACCAACTGGTCATGGACCTCCCCGTGTCCATCCCCGACGCGGTCCTCGGCGGGCGGGTGCAGGCGCCGACGCCGGACGGACCCGTCAGCCTGACCGTGCCCAAGGGCGCCAGTTCGGGTCAGTCCCTGCGCCTGAAAGGCAAGGGGCTTGCGGACGGCCGCGGGGGGCGGGGCGACCTCATCGCCAGGGTGCAGATCATGCTGCCGGAGGCCCCCGACGCCCAGCTCGAAGCCTTCGCCGCGCGCTGGCGTGACGAACGGCCCTATGTCCCCCGCCGCCGCTGAGGCCGGTTCAGCCCGCGTTCAGGCCGGTCGGTCCAGGTGTGCGCCATGAGCCGGAGACAGTGTCATCCCGCCCTCCTTGGCCTCGCCGTCTTCCTGCTGGCGGGGACGGAGTCGCCTGCAGCCGCGCAGCCGGCCTTCCAGCCCCCGGAACAGGACCGGGCCAGAGATGCGGTGCGCGATGGCCGGCTCCTGCCGCTGTCGCAGGTCCTGGCGGCCATCGCCGCCCGCAGCCCGGGAGATCACCTCGACACCCGGTTCGGGGAGACCGTCGACGGGCGACCCGTCTACCTGGTCACCTGGCGGACCCAGGACAACCGGGTGGTGGTCTTCGTCGTGGACGCCCGGACCGGCCGGATCCTCGACCAGAGGGGAGACTGACGGCATGCGACTTCTCCTGGCGGAGGACGACCCGGACCTCGCCCGCAGCCTTCGCCGCGCCCTCACCGAGGCCGGCTACGCCGTGGACCTGGCGTCGGACGGCCAGGAGGCGGCCTGGCTTGGAGAGACCGAGCCCTATGATGCGGTGGTCCTGGACCTCGGCCTGCCTGTGCTGGACGGCGTGGCGGTGCTGCGGCGCTGGCGGGCCGGCGGAATGTCCGCGCCCGTTCTCATCCTGACCGCGCGCGACGGCTGGGCCGAGAAGGTGACAGGCTTTGACGCGGGCGGTGACGACTACCTGACCAAACCCTTCCACACGCCTGAGCTCCTCGCCCGGCTGAGAGCCCTTCTGCGTCGCGCCGCCGGCCGCGCCAGCGCGAGCCTGTCGAGCGGGGACCTCGTCCTGGACCCTGGCGCCGCAGCGGTCACCCTCGCCGGCCAGCCTGTGCGCCTGACGTCCCTGGAGTACCGCCTGCTCCACTACCTCCTGATGCACGCCGGCCGGGTGGTGAGCCGCACGGAGCTTACCGAGCATCTCTACGACCAGGACTTCGACCGCGACTCCAACACCATGGAGGTCATCATCGGCCGCCTCCGCCGAAAGATCGGGGCGGAGCGTATCATCACCCAGAGGGGACTGGGCTACCGCCTGGACGCTATGCCGGGGCCGGCCTGACACATGGCCCGCCGCCCCGCCGCCTCGTCCCTGGTCCGACGTCTGGTGCTGCTGGCCGCCGTCTGGTCCACCGGGGTCCTCCTCGCCTCCGCCGTCCTTCTCGGCCTTCTCTTCGAGCAGGCCGCCCTCCGGCGCTTCGATCAGGGGCTCGCCGACCTGACCGACAGCCTCGCGGCGGCGGCCCTTCCGGATCCGGGCGGCGGGCTCAGCGTACGCGACCCCGGCGACCTTCGGGCCCGCCGGGTCTATTCCGGTCGTTACTGGCAGGTCTCCCGTACAGGCCCGGACGGGCGACCCGCGGTCCTCGCGCGCTCACGCTCGCTTTGGGATACGGAGCTCACGCTTCCCGCGGACCTCCCCGCGACCCTCGAAGCCCATCCCGGCGGCGCGGTCAGCTACGCGGCGCCGGGACCGGAGGACCAGAGGCTGAGGGTGCGCGCCACCCGCCTCGTCCTGCCCGGCGCCACGGCGCCGGTGATCGTCCTCGCCGCCGAGGACCGGCGACCGGTGGATTCTGAGGTCCGTCGCTTTTTCGCTGCGACCGCCGCGGTGTTCGTCCTGCTCGCCCTGGGACTGATCGCCGCCGTCGTGGTGCAGGTGCGGCTGGGCCTGCGCCCGCTCTTCGCCCTGAGCCAGGAGATTGCGGACCTCCGCTCTGGCCGGGCGGACCAGCTCGGCGGCGCCTACCCGTCCGAACTGACCCCGCTGGCCGACCAGCTCAACGCCCTGGTCCGGCACAACCGGGAGTCCCTGGAGCGCCAGCGGGCCCATGTGGGGAATCTGGCCCATGCGCTGAAGACGCCCCTGGCGGTCCTGTCCGCCGCGGCCGGGTCCGAGCCCGATAAAGGCGCCCTTGCCGACCTGGTGACACAGCAGGCGGGCGTGATGCAGACCCAGGTCGATCACCACCTGCGCCGCGCCCGTGCTGCTGCGCGGCTTCCCGGCGCCGGCGCGGTCACCCCGGTGGCCGAGGTGCTGGACGATCTCGCCCGCACCCTGATGCGCCTGCACCGGGAGGCGGACGTCCGGATCGATTGGGAGGCGCCGGAGGACCTGGCCTTCCTGGGCGAGCGCCAGGACCTGCTGGAAATCTGCGGTAACCTGCTGGAAAACGCCTGCAAGTGGGGTCGGGGGCGGATCACTGTCCGTGGAGCCCCCTCCGGCTCTGACCGGCTGATCCTGGAAATCGACGACAACGGCCCCGGACTCGATCCCGGACAGCGCCGGGACGCCCTGGCCCGCGGCGGCCGGCTGGACGAGTCTGCGCCGGGGTCGGGACTTGGCCTCAGCATTGTGAGCGACCTGGTCCGTGCCTACGGTGGCGACCTGGATCTTGAGGATTCCCCCATGGGCGGCCTGCGGGTGCGCCTGGACCTGCCCCGCAGCGCCGATTGATCGCCGTGTACCCCTCGCGCCGGCGGTCCAAAACGTCTACATGGCGCCCATGGTCGTTTTCTGGACGGCGGCGGGGCTCCTTGCGGTCGCCGCTGC
>NZ_JADBZL010000003.1:0-14321 GCF_020402505.1 Phenylobacterium sp.
CCTATGTCGAGACGGCCCTTCTGGTGCTGATCGGCGCGGTCTGGCTGGGCATGGGGGCGGCCAGCTCGATTTCGGCGCCGGTCGGCCGGCTGGTGCAGGCCGCATCCCGGGTGGCCCGAGGGGATCTGACGGCGCGGGTCGAGGCAGACTCTGATCCCGAGGAGATCGCAGTCCTTTCCCGGGCTTTCAACGACATGACCCGCGACCTTTCGCAGCAGCAGGAGGCCCTGACCCGGGCGAGCGACGAGGCCCGGCGTCGGCGCCAGTTCATAGAAACCGTGCTCTCGGAGGTCTCAGCGGGGGTGGTTGCGGCGGGCGCGGACGGCCGCATTTCGGCGGTGAACCGCCAGGCCGTGCGTCTGCTCGACCTTCCGGACGACCCGGTCTTCGCCGCGCCTATGACCCTCGAAACCGCGGCGCCCGAGGTCGGGGAGATCCTCGGCATCGCCCGGACGTTGGGCCACGCAGAGGGCGAGGTGGACGTCACCCGGGGGCGGGAAACCCTCAGGCTCCGGGTCCGCGCCAGCCGGACGGGGGAGGGGCTGGTGCTGACTTTCGACGACATCACCCGCCTGGTCTCGGCGCAACGCAACGCCGCCTGGCGAGATGTCGCCCGGCGCATCGCCCACGAGATCAAGAATCCGCTGACCCCGATCCAGCTGTCCGCCGAGCGGATCCGGCGCAAGTTCCGCCGGAACGTCGCGGCTGCGGACCTGGACACCTTTGACCGCTGCACAGAGACCATCGTGCGGCAGGTGGGAGACATCGGCCGGATGGTGGACGAGTTCTCGGCCTTCGCCCGGATGCCGACCCCCCAGCTTTCTGACCAGGATGCGGCGGAGCTGTTGCGCGAGGCGGTCTTCGCAAGGCGAGTGGCCGACCCCGATATCGACTGGGTGATCGGCGAGCCCCTGCCAGCTGCAACTCTGCGGGTGGATGGGCGGATGCTGGCCCAGGCCCTTGCCAATGTGCTGAAGAACGCCGTCGAGGCGGTCCGGGCCCGCATGGCCGCCCAGCCGGAGCCCGCGGGCCGGATCCTGGCCGACATCCGCCTTGACGAGACGGGCCTCGCCTTCGTGATCGAAGACAACGGCCTGGGGCTACCGGCCAAGGACCGGGACCGGCTGACCGAACCCTATGTCACCACGCGTGAGAAGGGGACGGGCCTGGGCCTGGCCATCGTCAAGCGCGTGATGGAGGACCATGGCGGCGACCTGGTGTTGGCGGACGCCGAGAGCGGGGCCGGCGCCCGGGTCCTCCTGCGACTGCCGGTTCCCGCCGCGAACCCTCCCCGAACGACCCTGAAACAGGAGACTGTCTGATGGCGGCTGATGTGCTTGTGGTGGATGATGAGGCCGACATCCGCGAGCTGGTGGCGGGAATCCTCACGGACGAGGGTTACGCCGTCCGTACGGCGAACGACTCCGAATCCGCCCTTGCGGAGATCCGGGCGCGCAAGCCGTCCCTGCTCATCCTGGACATCTGGATGGAGGGCGGCGGCATGGACGGCCTGGAGCTCCTAGACCTGGTCAGGGGGCTGGACGCCGACCTGCCGGTGATCATGATCTCGGGGCACGGCAACATCGAGACAGCCGTGAGCGCCATCAAGCGCGGCGCCTACGAGTTCCTGGAGAAACCGTTCAAGTCGGACCGGCTGCTGCTGGTCGTGGAGCGGGCGCTCGAGGCCACGAATCTTCGGCGCGAGAACCGGCGGCTTCGGGCCCGGACGGTGACGCCGGACGGCCTGATCGGTCGGTCGCCAGCCATGCAGCAGCTGAGGGGCCTGATCAACAAGCTCGCCGCCGCCAACAGTCGTGTGCTGATCGCGGGCCCCCCCGGCGCAGGCAAGGAGACGGTCGCGCGGATGATCCATGCCGCCAGCCCCCGGGCGCGGAACGAATTCATGGTGATCAGCGCCGCCGGCATGACGCCCGAGCGGGTGGACATCGAGCTCTTCGGAGAGGAGGGCGAGGCGGGTCGCCCCGCCAAGATCGGGGTCTTCGAGCGGGCCCACGGGGGCACCCTTTACCTCGACGAGGTGGCGGACATGCCCAGGGAGACCCAGAGCCGCATCCTGCGGGTCCTGGTGGACCAGAGGTTCCGTCGGGTCGGCGGCGCTTCCGATGTCCAGGTGGACGTGCGGGTGGTCTCATCCACGTGCCGGGACCTGCGGACGGAGATCGCCGAGGGGCGTTTCCGAGAAGATCTGTTCCACCGGCTGAATGTCGTGCCCCTCAGCGTACCCGGCCTGGCCGAGCGCAGGGAGGACATCCCCGAGCTGGTGGACTTCTTCGTGCAGCGGATTTCCGAGGGCGCCGGCCTGCCGCGGCGACGGCTGTCGGATGACGCCCTGGCGGCCCTGCAGGTGCGCACCTGGCCCGGCAATCTCAGCCAGCTGCGCAACCAGATCGAGCGGCTTCTGATCCTCGCCGCCGGTGATCCCGCCGAACCGATCACCGCCGAGATGATTCCGCCGGAGCCGGAGACGAGGGAGCGCGCGGTGTCCGGCCTTGGCGCCGAGCGGATCATCGCCCTGCCGCTGCGCGAGGCCCGGGAAGTGTTTGAGCGCGACTATCTGCACGCCCAGATGATGAGGTTCTCGGGCAATATCTCGCGGACCGCCGCCTTCATCGGGATGGAGCGGTCCGCTCTGCATCGGAAGCTCAAATCCCTTGGGCTCTCCGGCGCCAGGCTGGCTCTGGAAGGAGAGGAGAGCTGATGGGACGCATCGCCTATGTGAACGGCGCCTATGTGCGCCACGCCGACGCCGCCGTGCACATCGAGGATAGAGGCTACCAGCTGGCTGACGCCATCTACGAGGTCTGGGCGATGTCGGACGGTCGGCTGTGCGATCCGGAGGGGCACTTCGCCCGCCTGGAGCGGAGCCTGGGCGAGCTGTCCATCGACATGCCGATGAGCCGCGCGGCCCTGACCACCGTCCTGAAGGAGACGGTCCGGCGCAACCGCATCCGCGACGGCCTTGTCTATCTGCAGGTCAGCCGCGGGGTGGCCCCGCGGGACCACGCCTTTCCCATCGAGCCGACGCCCCCCGCTGTGGTGGTGACGGTCAAGCGGACCGACCCCGCAGCCGCGGAGGCGCGGGCGGCGGGCGGCGTCAGCGTGATCACCACTCCCGAGAACCGCTGGGGGCGTTGCGACATCAAGACGGTGGGGCTCCTGCCCAACGTCCTGGCCAAGCAGGCCGCCCGGTCCGCCGGGGCCGCCGAAGCCTGGTTCGTCGACGCCGACGGCTTCGTCACGGAGGGCGCCTCTTCGAACGCCTGGATCGTCACCGCCGAGGGGGTGCTGGTGACCCGGGACACCTCGGCCAACATCCTGAGGGGCGTCACCCGGGAGACCCTGCTGGAGGTGGCGCGGACGGAGAACATCCGGATCGAGGAGCGGGCCTTCACCCTCGAGGAAGCGCTGACCGCCCGGGAGGCCTTCTTTACTGGCGCCGGCGCCCTGCTCATGCCGGTGGTGGCGATTGACGGCCAGCCCGTGGGGACGGGACGCCCGGGACCTGTGGCAACCCGGCTCCGCAGCCTCTATATTGCCGAAGCCAGAGCCGCGGCGATCTAGCGGTCGACGGCGGGGGCGAGGCGCCCCGCCCAACAAGAGAGAACGAAAAGCCATGTCCGGCGACAAGAAGCAGAACCTGCAGGACACCTTCCTCAACAGCGTCCGCAAGACCAAGACCCCCCTGACCATCTTCCTCGTCAACGGCGTCAAGCTGCAGGGCGTGGTCAGCTGGTTCGACAACTTCTGCGTTCTCCTGCGCCGGGACGGCCAGTCGCAGCTGGTCTACAAGCACGCCATCTCGACGATCATGCCTGCCCAGCCTGTTCAGCTCTATGAGCCGGACGAAGACGACGCCGATTGACTGGTCGAAGCGTCAGCCGCGAGGCGCCCGTCCAGGGCACCCTTGTCCTCCATCCCGAACGTGAGGGGCGGCAGTCGGGGCGCAGTCCATCTGCGCGCCTGGAGGAGGCCGAGGGCCTGGCGCGGGCCCTGGATCTGGAGATCCGCCAGGGCCTCATCGTCAACCTTCGCCGTCGGACCCCCGCCACCCTGTTCGGTTCGGGCAAGGTGGAGGAGATCGCCGCCCTCTGCGAAGCGACCGAGGCCGATGTCGTCGTGGTCGATGACAGCCTGACGCCGGTGCAGCAACGCAACCTGGAGAAGGCCTGGAAGGTCAAGGTCATCGACCGCACCGGGCTGATCCTCGAAATCTTCGCCCGCCGGGCCCGCACCCGCGAAGGCCGCCTGCAGGTCGAGCTGGCGAGGCTCTCCTATGAACGTTCCCGCCTCGTCCGGACCTGGACCCACCTGGAGCGCCAGCGCGGCGGCTTTGGCGTCATGGGCGGCCCCGGGGAGACCCAGATCGAAACCGACCGCCGGCTCATCGCCGACCGGATCGGGCGGCTGAAGCGCGAACTGGAGGAAGTGCGCCGCACCCGCACCCTGCAGCGCGCCGCCCGCCAGAGGGCCCCTGCGCCGTCCGTCGCCCTGGTCGGCTATACCAATGCGGGCAAGTCCACCTTGTTCAACCATCTGACCGCCGCCGGGGTGGAGGCGAAGGACATGCTCTTCGCCACTCTGGATCCGACCCTGCGGACTCTGCGTCTGCCGGGAGGCCGGCCGGTGGTCCTGTCGGACACGGTGGGTTTCATCTCCGACCTGCCGCACGAACTGGTGGAGGCCTTCCGGGCCACGCTCGAGGAGGTGAAGGAGGCTGACGTCATCCTGCACGTCCGCGATATCGCCAGCCCCGACAGCGACGCCGAGGCCGCCGACGTGCGTGAAGTGTTGGGGCGTCTGGGGGTCGAGATGGAGGCCCGACGGGTCATCGAGGTCTGGAACAAAGCCGACCGGCTGGACGCCGAGGCGCGGGAAATCCGGTGCTCTGACGCCCTCCTGGCCCGACCACCGGCCATCCTGACTTCGGCCATTTCAGGAGAGGGCTGCGAGGCCCTCCTGGCGCGCATCTCGAGCCTCATCGACGAGGCCGCCCCGATCGAGGTCCGGGCGGAGGCGGGGCAGGGGGACCTCATCGCCTGGCTCTACCGTCACGGGCGCGTGCTGGAGCGCCACGAAGAGGAAGACGGCGCGGTGAGCCTGACCGTCAGCCTGTCCGACCAGGCGCAGGGCCAGCTGGAGCGGCTCTTCCCCGGCGTCGCCGTTCCGGCCTGAGGCCGGGTAAGGGGGGCAACGGCGCCTCCGCAGACCCCCTCCGGCCCGCTTCGCGGTCCACCTCCCCCTCAGGAGGGGGAGGAATTAGAGAGTCATTGCTCCCCTGCGGGGGAGCTCCGCGCGAAGCGCGGTGAGCAACCATGTTCAAGCGGGTTGGGTTTTGACCCAGGGCTGTCCTCTGTGGAGGATGAGGTTGGCGGCTTCGATGAGCTTTCGCATGACGGCGACGATGGCCAGCTTGATGGGCTTTCCACGGGCGAGGAGGGCCTGGTGGAAGGCTTTGAAGCCGGGGTCGTAGCGCTTGGCGGCGAGGCTGGCGAGGTAGAGCATCCGCCGGACGCGGGCCCTGCCGCCGGTGATGAAGCGCAGGCCCTTCCACTGGCCGCTGTCGCGGTCGAAGGGGGCGACGCCGGCGAGGGCGGCGGCCTGGCCCCGGCGCATCTGTCCCAGCTCGGGCATGCGGATGGCCAGGCTGGCGGCGACGACGGGACCGAAGCCGGGGATGGAGAGCAGCAGCCGGAAGCGGGCTGCAAGGTCCTCTTGGGCCTTGAGGGCCTGGAGCACCTGGGCGAGCAGGCGGGCCTTGAGGCGCTCCAGGCTGGCCAGCTGGACCTTCAAGCTCCGCAGCACGTCCTTGAGCGTCACGTGCTCCAGGAAGGTCTTGAGCCCGGCGATCTGGTCGGCGACCTGCTCATACGCCGTCAGCCGCTCGGCCAGTTCCGCAAGCCGGGGATCCTGCGCGGCCCTGACCGTCTCGGCCTGGGCCGTCGCCTGGGCGATCAGCCGGGCGTCGATCCGGTCGTTCTTGGCCCGCAGGCGCTTGAGCCGGGCGAACAGCCGCACCTCCAGAGGCTGGTGCACCACGACCTCGAACCCCGCCGCCTCCAGCGCCGCCCTCACCTTGCGCTCATAGCCGCCCGTCGCCTCCAGGCCCACGCGCCCCACACGCCGGGCGCGCAGCCAGGCGATCAGGGCGGCATGCCCCTCCGGACCGTTCTCAACCTGCGTCTCGTCCTCCAGGCCGTGCGCCGCAACATCCAGAAACCGCTTGCCGACATCGATCCCGGCGATCTTCGTGTTAGACTGGTTCTGTTCCATCGACCCCTCCTTGTGGCTTCGGACCCAAACGTCCCTGCAACCATCCGGGTCTGTGAAACGCCGGCGGCGGCCCTGCTCACCGCCAGCCCAAAAGGCTAGGGGGTCATCGGCCCTTCCGCCGGCTGTCCGCCTGGTGTTGGTGCGCCAGGCGGACGTCCCGGAAGACAACCGCACTCTAATCCAAATCGCACAGACAAGGGGGGTCAAGGGCGGCTGGCCTTGTCCCGGGCTCTGGCCTCGTTCCAGAGGGCGTCCATTTCTGCAAGGTCGGACTGGGCCGGCGTCCGGCCGTCCTCGGCGAGGCGCGCCTCGATGTGGCGGAAACGGCGGAGGAACTTGGCGTTGGCCTCGCGCAGGGCGTCCTCGGGGTCGATGTCGAGGTCGCGGGCGATGTTGGCCATGACGAAGAGGACATCGCCCAGCTCCTCGCGGAGGGCCGCCCTGTCGCCCGAGGTCACCTCGGCGCGGAACTCGTCCAGCTCCTCCTGCAGCTTGTCGAGCACCGCCTCCGTGGTTGGCCAGACAAAGCCCACGCCCGCAGCCCGCTTCGACAGCTTGACCGCCCGGGTCAGGCCGGGGAGGGCGGCGGGGATGTCGTCGAGGAGGCCCGCCGCCGGCGCCCGGGCCGCGCGTTCCGCCGCCTTGACCTCCTCCCAGGCCTGGACCTGCTCCCCGCTGGTCCTCTGGTCGGCGTCTCCGAAGATGTGAGGGTGGCGTCGGATCATCTTGGTGACGATGGCGCCGGCGACGTCGTCGAAGGTGAAGGCGCCCTGTTCCTCGGCCATGCGGGCGTGAAAAACCACCTGGAAGAGGAGATCGCCCAGCTCGTCCTTCAGGTCCGCCAGGTCGCCTCGCTGGATGGCGTCGGCGACCTCGTAGGCCTCCTCCACGGTGTAGGGGGCGATGGTGGCGAAGGTCTGCTCCAGGTCCCAGGCGCAGCCAGTGTTCGGGTCCCGAAGGCGGGCCATGACGCCGAGAAGGCGATCCAGGGCCGGGGTCTGGTCGGTCATGCGCCTACTCCACGGATTGCACGCAAGGGTTGCATTGCGCCGCCCTGAGGCCTTTGAGGCCACCTCGCGAGGCAGGCCGGCGAGGATCACTCACAGGGGATATCCGATGGCTCACAAGTTCGAAATCTACAAGGACAGGGCGGGCGCGTTCGGCGTAGTCTTCAACCAGCAGATCATGGGGCGCAGATGACGGGAGTTCAGGACTTTACGGTGAAGGCGGCGGACGGAGGCGAGGTTCCGCTTTCGGCCTACGCCGGGAAGGTCGTGCTGGTGGTCAATACGGCCTCGAAGTGCGGCTTCACGCCCCAGTACGCCGGACTGGAGGCCCTCTGGCGGCGTCACGGGGAGGCGGGCCTGGTGGTGCTGGGCTTTCCCTGCAACCAGTTCGCCAGCCAGGAGCCTGGGGACGCGGCGGAGATCGCCAGTTTCTGCAGCCTGACCTACGACGTCACCTTCCCGGTGCTGGCCAAGGTGGAGGTAAACGGACCCGGCGCGGACCCGCTCTTCCGGTGGCTCTCCGACCAGAAGCGCGGCGTCCTGGGCACGCGCGCCATCAAGTGGAACTTCACCAAGTTCCTCGTCGGGCGGGATGGAAAGGTGCTCAAGCGCTACGGCCCGAATACGCCGCCCGAGGCCCTTGAGGCTGATATTCAGGCCGCGCTCGCCGCCGGCTAGTGGCGGTGGGTCTCGGGCATGGCGGCGGGCTTGGCCGGAGGCCGGGACTCCGCGGCCAGCTGGACGGTGACCTTGCCCGCCTTGGCAAAGGTCAGGGTCAGGGGGATGCGCTCGCCCGAGGCGACGGCGGCCTTGGGGCCGAAGAACATGATGTGCAGGCCGCCGGGCGCCAGGCTCACCTTGCCGCCGGCGGGGATCTCCACGCCCTGGGGCAGGGCCCTCATCCGCATCATCCCGCCCTCCATGGAGGACTGGTGGATTTCCACCCGGGCGGCGTGGGCGGAGCTGGCGGACACCAGCCGGTCGGCCGTCCTGCCCGTATTTGTGATCTCCATATAGCCGGCGGCGGTGGGAGCGCCTGCGGCGGTGGGCCGCGTCCAGGGATGGTCGATGCGAAGGGCCCCGGCGGCATACTCATGGGCGAGGGCGGCGCCGGCGGCGGCCAGGGCCACGGCTGTGGCGAGAAGCAGTCTGCGCATTTTGAACTCCGGTTGCCCCCCAGGCGTCGGCAGGGGTAGGTGGCGGAGGGGGCTCGGGTCAAGACTTGGAGAGTGGAAATGGATGGGCCGAGCGCGCCAAGCCCGGGGCCTTAGTCCGCCGCCGCCGCCCTCGCCGCCAGTTCGAGGCTGCGCAGGACGCTGAGCCTGAGGCCCTCGGTGTCGACGCCCTCGGTGCTCTTCTTGCCCTCCATGTAGCGGGCGTAGACCCCGTGGACGATGCAGGCGCTCTTCCAGCGGTTGAAGGCGACGTAGTAGTTCAGCCCCGACAGGTCCGCGCCGGTGGCGGCGGCATAGCGCGCCGCCAGTTCGGTGCGGGTGGGAAATCCCGGCTGGGCGTGGGGCGCGGTCTCGGCCGGCGGCTCGGGATCGGACGGGTCCGGCCAGGGGTTCAGGGCGTAGGCCAGGTCCGCCAGCGGGTCGCCCAGGGTGGCGATCTCCCAGTCGATGACCGCCAGCAGGCCGCCGCTGCGCCCGACCAGGATGTTGTGGATGCCGAAGTCGCCGTGGACGATCCGGGCCGGGACCTGGCCGGGCAGGCGGGCGCGCAGAAAGGCCTCCACCTCGTGGGCGCGGGGGTCGTCGAAGCCGGCGGGTCCGACCGAGGCCGCCCAGGACCGGCCCCAGGCGTTGATCTGGCGCTCCACATAGCCCTCGGGCTTGCCGAGGTCGCCCAGACCGACGGCGGCCGGGTCGAGGGCGTGAAGCTGGGCCAGGGCGTCGATGAAGGCGAAGGCGAGGTCGCGGCGCTTCGCCTCCGGCGCCCAATCCTTCACGTCCTGCACCGTGTAGAGCGGGTGCCCGTCCAGGAAGTCCATGACGTAGAAATGAGCCCCGGTGACCGACGGGTCCTCACAGAAGGCGAGGGGGCGCGGCGTCGGGACGGGGGTGTCCTTCAGGGCCGAAAGGACCCGGAACTCCCGGCCCATGTCGTGGGCCTTGGGGAGCAGCTCCCCAAGCGGCGGGCGGCGGATGACGGCCTGGCGGCCGGTGGAGTCCGTCAGCCGCCAGGTCAGGTTGGAGTGGCCGCCCGGCAGGCGGACCCAGTCAAAGGGGCCGGAGATCTCGGGACAGTGCGCCGCCAGCCAGGCCTCGACGACGGGACGGTCGTATCCGGGGATGGCGTCTGTCTCGGGGGCGGCGTCGGTCATGGGATCAGGCCTCGTTGGAGGAAACCTCGCCGGTGGCGGCGAGCAGGTAGGTCGCGGCGGATCGGGGCTTGTTCACATAGGGCGGTTGGCGGACGGCGTAGAGGCGCTCCTTGGCGATGCGGGTGATGCAGACCCGGTCGCCCTGGTTGCCTCCAAGGACATGATAGCAGCGGGAATCCTCGCCGATGTACAGGCCGACGTGTCCGCCACCCTGGCGCACGAAGACCAGGACGTCGCCAAGTTCGGGCTGGCCTCCCTCGACCCCGAACCGGGCCCAGCTGAGGGCCCAGAGGGGGGCGGGAGGAATCTCACGGCCGGCGACACGGGCGACGTGGGCCATGAAGAGGCCGCACCAGGGGATGGAGTCCGCGTGGTAGGCGTCCGCCAGACCCGTTTCCTGCGCCCATTGCAGGATCTGGGGCGTATTTCCCGGGCCGGCGGTCTCCTGGAGGCCGAAGTCCGCCAGGGCTGCGGCGACCATGCGAGGCAGGGGGTCCATGCGGGTCAGCCAGAGGTAAGGCTTGGGCAGGGATGTCATGCGGGGTCCTTTCGGGCGTGGATCTCAACCGGAAGTATCCGCCCGATCTGCGGGATTGCAAACCTTACGCCGGATCCAGAATTCGCATAAGGAATATTATCGGAAATATAGGTTGAGGGTTCGTGGCTCCTGTACTGAGAATCAGAGGACGCTGCCTCGGTGACCCCCGACCAACCCGGAATCCACTATGCCCATCGAACCCAGCCTCGGCCCCCTCGGCCCCCTTGCGGACCGGTTTGAGCAGGCTTCACAGGCCTATGTGGCGGCGTTCGGGCTTCGCCGGGATCCAGACTGGTACATTCTGAAGCTGCAGGAAGAGGTCGGCGAGCTGACCCAGGCCTGGTCGCGGCTTTCGGGGCGCGGACGGTCGGGCGGACGCAGTGACGCCGAGATGAAGGCCCAGCTGGCGGATGAGGTGGCCGACGTTCTGGGTCATGTCCTCCTTCTGGCCCGCAACTGGGAGGTGGACCTTGCGCCGGCGGTCCTTCGCAAATGGCGGTTTGAACTGGAGGCGCCGGAAAACCCACGCTGACCCCGGGTCAGGCTTGACCTTGGCGCGTTCGGCTCCAAACTCCTGAAATCGAACGGGAAACGGAACGGAGACCCCAGATGGCCCCCTTGCCCAAGGCCTGCATCATCGGCGCCGGATGCTCCGGCTTCACCACGGCCAAGAAGCTCAAGGACCTGGGCGTTCCCTACGACTGCTTCGAGATGTCCGACAACATCGGCGGCAACTGGTACTACAACAACCCGAACGGCCACTCGGCCTGCTACCAGAGCCTGCACATCGACACGTCCAAGTGGCGCCTGGCCTTCGAGGACTATCCCGTGCCCGCCGGCTGGCCGGACTTTCCGCACCACAGCCAGCTGCTGCAGTACTTCCACAACTATGTCGACCATTTCGGCCTGCGCCAGACCATCACCTTCAACACCGCCGTGACCAAGGCGGAGCGCAACGCCGAGGGTCTTTGGGATGTTACGCTTTCGAACGGGGAAACAAGGCGTTACGACGTCCTCTTTGTGTGCAACGGGCATCATTGGAGCCCCCGCACGCCGGAGTATCCGGGCCATTTCGACGGCGTCGCCTTCCACTCCCACGCCTACCGCACGCCCTTCGATCCCGTGGACGTCCGCGGCAAGACCGTGGTGGTGGTCGGCATGGGCAATTCGGCCATGGACATCGCCTCGGAGCTGTCCCAGCGGCCCCTGGCGGGCAAGCTGATCGTCTCGGCGCGGCGCGGCGTCTGGGTGCTGCCCAAGTACATGAACGGCCGTCCGGCGGACAAGGCGGCCATGCCCCCCTGGATGCCCCGCAAGCTGGGCCTCGCCCTCGCCCGCCAGACCATCAAGAAGACCCTGGGCGCCATGGAGGACTATGGCCTGCCCAAGCCCGACCATGAGCCGCTGGAGGCCCACCCGTCGGTCAGCGGCGAATTCCTGACCCGGGCGGGCTGCGGCGACATCACCTTCCGACCCGGGATCAAGGCCCTGGAGGGCCGCCAGGTGCGCTTTACCGACGATAGCGTCGAGGACGTGGACGTGATCATCTACGCCACGGGCTACGACATGAAGTTCCCCTTCTTCGAGGATCCGGCCTTCGTGCCGGACTCCGACCATAGGCTGCCGCTGTTCAAGCGGATGATGAAGCCCGGCGTACCCAACCTCTTCTACATGGGCCTTGCCCAGCCCCTGCCGACCCTGGTCAACTTCGCCGAGCAGCAGGCCAAGTTCGTCGCCGCCTACCTGACCGGCCGGTACCTGCCCCCCTCGCCCGCCGACATGGCGCGGATCATCGCCGAGGACGAGGCCCTGCACATGGGCCAGTACTACGCCTCAAAGCGGCATACGATCCAGGTGGACTTCGGCGTCTACTGCCATGATCTCATGAAGGAAATCGAGCGCGGTTCAAAGCGCGCAGCAGCGTCGGGCAACCGTCTGCCCGTGCCCGCCCGGGCGGACCTTCAGGACGCCTGAAGCCCCTCCGGGCGGCCTTCCGCAAGGGCGATCAGTGTCCGGGTCATGACCTCGGGCTCCAGGGCTGTGACGCGCTGCTCGAGGGTTTCGGGCGTGTCGCCCGGCTCCACGGGCACGGGCCAGCGGCCAAGCACCCGGCCGTGGTCGTATTCGCCATCGACCAGGTGGATGGTGACCTCGCTTTGCGGCGCGCCGGCGGCGATGACGGCCTCATGCACCCGGCGCCCGTACATCCCCTCCCCGCCGAAGGCCGGCAGGGGGCCAGGGTGGATGTTCAGGATCCGGTCCGGGAAGCGCGCCAGGACCGCAGGGCCGATACGCCTCAGGTAGCCGGACAGGACGATCCAATCCGCGCCGGAGGCCGCCAGGGCCTCGGCCAGTTCCCGGTCGGCGGCCTCGGGATCGACGGCGGTGGGAATGACCCGGTGCGGAATTCCTCGCGCACGGGCGAAATCCAGGGCCGGCGCCTTCGCGGTATTGGTCCCCAGGAGCACGATGTCGGCCGCGAGGCGCCCCTGCCCCACGGCCTCGACGGCCGCGCGGAAGGCCGATCCGTTTCGGGAGGCGAGGAAGGCCAGTCTCAGGCGTGGCGTCACGCACCCGCCCCCAGACTGTGCTCGAACCGCAGGCCGTCGAAGGCCGGCTCCACCCCCGGCGGCAGTCGGGCGCTGAGATCGGCGAAGTCGAGGTCGATGTGCATGTTGGTCAGGATTGTGCGCCGCGGCCTGAGCCGCGCCGCCCACTCCAGGGTCAGCTCGACGTGGGCGTGGGTCGGGTGCGGGCGCCAGCGAAGGGCGTCGACAATCCAGACATCGAGGCCGGCCAGGGCCTCGAAGGCCTCGTCCGGCAGGTCCACCACGTCGCTGGAATAGGCCACGTCGCCGAACCGGTAGCCGACGGAGCGAAGGCCGCCATGGTCCTGGTCGAAGGTCACCACCGGGATGGCGCCGGAGGGGCCGTCCACCGCCCAGGCCTGGCCATGCGGCGGGATCAGCACCGGGTCGGCGATGCCGGGATAGCCCCCCTCCCCCTCGAAGACATAGCCGAACCGGCGGCCCATGGAGGCGAAGGTGGCCCCGTCCATGTGGCAGGGGATGCGCGCCCTCTGGCGGATGAAGAAGGCGCGGATGTCGTCGATCCCGTGGGTCTGGTCGGCGTGATCGTGGGTCAGCAGGAGGGCGTCGAGGCGCCGGGCGCCGGCCTGGGCGGTCTGCCAGCGCAGGTCGGGCGAGGCGTCCACCAGGACGGTGGTGGCCTGCGCCGGGTCGGGCGCGGTCCGGCGGACCAGCAGGGAGCAGCGGGTGCGGAAGTTGCGCGGGTCGGCCGGGTCGCACGCGCCCCAGTCGCCGTCTGCCCGGGGCACCCCGCCCGAGGAGCCGCAGCCCAGGATGGTGAACTCCAGGGTCCCGCTCATGGCCGGGGGATCCGGTCGAAGAGGGCGAAGAAGGCGTCCTCGCAGCGGGCCTCGGCCTCCTGCGGCGTCCAGCCGCGGACCGTCGCGAGGCCGGCGAGCACGGCGGGCAGGAAGGCCGGCTCATTGCGCTGTCCCCGGTGCGGGACCGGCGCGAGATAGGGGCAGTCGGTCTCCACGATGATCCGGTCGGCGGGCATGTCGCGGATGACGGCCCGGACCTCCTCGGCGGCCTTGAAGGTGGCGATGCCGGACACCGAGAACCAGGCGCCCAGGGCCGCCGCCCGCCGGGCCAGTTCGGCGCCCGAGGTGTAGCAGTGCAGCAGCATGCGGAAGGGCGCCCGGGCGTAGGCCTCCTCCAGCATCTGCGTCATGAGCTCGTCCGCCTCCCGGGTGTGGACCACCAGGGGCAGGCCGCTCTCCTGGGCCGCGGCGATGTGGGCTGCGAAGACCCTCGCCTGGATGTCCCGGGGCGAGAGGTCATAGTGGAAGTCGAGGCCGGTCTCGCCGATACCCACCACCTTGGGGTCGTCCGCGAGGTCTAGGAGGGTGCGGGGCGACAGATCCGGGGCGTCCTTGGCCTCGTGCGGGTGGACGCCCACCGTGCACCAGATGTCCGGCGCCACGGCGATAGCGCGGTTCGCCGGGAAGGTCGAGAGCCGGTCGGAGATGTTGACCATCAGGGCGATGCCGGCGGCCCGGGCCCGGTCGATCACCTCCTGCCGGTCGGCGTCGAACTGGGGGGCGTGAAGGTTGACGTGGCTGTCGATGAGC
>NZ_JADBZL010000030.1:0-10198 GCF_020402505.1 Phenylobacterium sp.
CGGCGTCCTTCGCCCCACACGTCGGTGACGATGGCTTTCAGGCTGTCGTAGTGCATCTCCGGCTTGCGGCTGCGCGCCTTCGCCGGATCGGCAAGGAACAGTCCAAAGAGGTCGTCGATGGACTTGCCGCCCTCGGGCTGGCTGACCTTGGCCTCGACCTTGGTTCCGATCGTCGCGGCCATGCTCGTGGCCACGGGTCGAACATCTTGGTCCTCACTCGCCCGGAATGATTGTTCGCCCCCCCACGCGACGACCCGCGCGGCCCTGACGGCCTCGTGCCATCGTGAAGTGCCCAACGACTTCCAGACGTGTCCGCCCGACTGTGTGCTCCAAGGCTCTGGGCACTCTGAGCCGAAGATAGAAGACCCTTCCCCGCAGCATCAGCCCGGACGATTGGCGCCGGAAATTCGCGCCCGACCGTGAGGACGGTGGAAGGGACCGTTTGAGCGGCTTGTGAACCACACTGGTGCAGCACCCAAACGGGCAGGAATCCCCTGTGCTACAACGGCTTACGTCGCCCTCGGCGGCACGATTGTGAACCCGTTTGGTGCAGCACTTGTGTGCAGCCGCTTCCGGATCGCGGAGTTCCGCGACCGGCTTTGGCTTGATTTTGTTCGGTAATTCAGCGTCGCTGGGGGTCCAATCCAGAAGGATTGGTGGAGCCGAGGGGAGGCGTTTTTATCTACCCCCTAAGGTATGGAAATGCTTGCAAATCAGAGGGTTGATGGCCTAGCTGTCACCCATGAAGGACCAGAAACTGTCACCCATAGGACCCCCGGGGGCCTCTCCCGAAAAGGTCCGTTACCTCTGGCGGCGTCCGTCTACAGGGGCTTACTACGCCCGCGTTAGAGTGCCTCCGGGCCTTGGGCTGGGCGATCATCTGCAAGAGAGCCTCCGAACAAAGGATCAGAAAGAGGCGCTCCGCCGCCTGCCTCTCGTTGCGGCCAAGCTGCTAGCTGAGCGGGAGCGCCGCCAACGGGGTGAGGATGGGGGCCTTAAGCGGGACCTATCGACCCCCAAGGCGTGGGCTGAGTGGTGGCGCTCTGCTGTGATTGCGCGGGGTGCGGACCCCGACCGTGGCGCTGTGCCTGATGATCTGGACCTCCAGCTAGACGCTGAGGTTGAGCGCCGATTGGGTCCAGAAATTGGAGAGGAAGAGGAGGGGGGTGGGACGATCCGTCCGCGATACGATCCTGAGGGGGAGCGCGAGGCTAAGGAACTGATCGGCCTTGCGCGTGGCCTCAGGTTGCCCATCGGTGGAGAGCTTGAGCGATACTTGGCTGAGAGGCGGTTGAAGCCCCGATACGCAAGCCGAACAAACAGGGCGGTCAAGGCCTTGGGGACATGGAGCCGCGAGCGGGCCGGGGGCGACGATCTTCGCCGGATTGATCGCCGGGAGGCTGGCCTCTTCGTTGATCAACTGATCGCCACAGGGATTACCGCCGCGACCGCAAACAGCTTGGTGTCTTCGCTCTCAAGCTACTGGGATTGGATGGAAAGGCGCGGGATCGCGAAGAGCAACCCTTGGACCCGGCAGAACCGAAAGCCTCCTGAGATCGAAGCGGAGCGGAGCGTCAGGCCCTTCACCGATGAGGAAGCGGCGGCGCTTCTGTGCGGAGACGCAAACAGGACCCTTCACGACCTTATGCGGGTGGCGGCGCTATCGGGCATGCGCATCAACGAGATTGCAAACCTACGCGTCGGCGATGTGGAAGGGGAGGTGATGCAGATTCGAGCATCAAAGACTGCCGCAGGTGTGCGGCGCGTCCCGGTGCATCCCTCTCTTGTGACCGTGATCAACCGCCGGTCCGCCAGCAAGCCGCCAGAGGCCTTCCTCTTTGATGAGCTGAAAGCCCCCGCCAGCCGCCCCGCTGAGCGGTCCGCCAAGGCCTCAGAGCGCTTCACGGCTTACCGCCGTTCCCTTGGGATTGATGAGCGCGGAGACGGGCAAAGGAATAGCAGCGTGAACTTTCACAGCTGGAGACACTGGTTTATCACCCACGCACTGCACGCAGGGCAGCCAACAGAGATCGTCGCTGCGGTCGTCGGGCATCAAAGCGAGCGCAACGCGGTGACGCTGCGAACCTACAATAGCACGGGACCGGCGCTCGATCAGCTTCGGGCGGTGGTGTTGGCGGTGCGGCTACCTGAAGGCGTTCCCGAAGAGAGCCCGCCCGGCCCGTTGATGAATAGCGGGGCGAGGCGTCGGCGATCCTGAAGGCGGCGAATGGGGATGGTGGAGCCGGGGGGGTTCGAGCCCCCGCCTCGTCATTGACAGTTGACGCGCTCTGCCACTGAGCTACGGCCCCAGGGGGGGGATGCGTCCGCGAGCGCGCCCTAGGCACAGGCGCGAACAGCAAACATGAACTGACGCCGGGGCTGGGACCGGAGCCCCGCCAAGCGCCCCCTAGTGGGGACCCCGGCGGGGGCTCACAGGATCACCGTCGCGGCAGCGAAGAGGCCCGCCGAGTGACCTTTGGCCGATAGTTCCACGCGCGTGGCGGTGGAGCGTCTAGGGCTACGTTCGTCTCAATGATCGTCCCGTCAAACCCGACACTTCTGACGATCTCGGGGGACGCCTTCGGGGGAGCTGTGGGGGGAGCTGCGGGGGGAGCCTCAGGGGCCTCCGCAGGCGGCGCGAGAGCCGTCCGGAGGGTCCCCTCAGAGGCGTGGTGCGCCTCAACTGCCAAGGCTTGCCTTTGCGCAAGCTCGATGCGGTCCCGCCAACTAAGGTGGCGCTCTTCCACGGTCACCGCGCCGGGGCTGTGGGGGTTACCGCCTGAAGGTCCGGTGTGATGCGGCCTTCGCGGACGCTGCGGTCAATCTTATCCTTCAGCGCCCGCCGGTAGGAGAGGTCGATCTCAAATTGAGGGGCGCTCATGGCATCGGCGATCTGTTCGGGGGTATCGAAGAAACCCATGTTGACGCGAAGAGCTTCGACCATTTCAGGGAACGGTCCCCGGACCGTGTAACCGTTGGCGTTGGCGTCGGGATCGTAGACGTTGCGGGTATGGGTGAGTTGTGATGGGTCGATCCGCTCGCCCATCGGGGTCAGCGTTCCTGCCTGAAGCGAGCGGTTCAGCTTCTCAGCCACTTGGTCGCGGTATCGGGGGCTCTTGGCGTATTCAGGGGCCGCCATGGCGTCGAGGAATTCCTTCCGGTCATAGAAGATTTCCGGGGTGTCGTTGGTGTCCATAGTCATGTTCCTAACTTGTGCCGGGGTTGTCCGGCGGTGGGGTTGAATTCGCGGGGGGCTTTGCGGCCTCCCGCTTGGCCGCATATCGGGCGGCCGCCCTTGCTCTCCAGCGTTCCCGCCGGTGTCTCTCGGTGTCGCTTAGGTCATCTTCGGGGGACCGGGGGCGGCCCCCTTTGGCGGCGCTGGTGGGCTTGGTCGATTGAGGCGAAGGCTTCTGTCTTGGTGCCTTGCGGGGCCTCCCGCGTGGGCGCGGTAATGAGCCCCCGACCTCATCGTCCTCATCCCAATCGAGGCGGCTTAGGCGGCGGTTCCGGGCAACGATTGCGTCAAACTCGAGCCGCCAAAGCTCCATCCTCGCGAAGTCGTCAGGCAGGGAGGCGGCGTAGGCCAGAAGGGATGGGGACGCTTCGGCGAGGGCAGCGGCGAGCCTGATAGACACCTTGGAGGCGATCTCAGGTCCGTAGCGTTCGGCGATATTTGGGGGGATGGTCGCCAAGGGGGGGCCTCTTGCTATGGCGATGGGGAGGCGTCCCGCAGGTGAGCCTTTCCGGGGCCTCTGGTCTTTGCAGGACGCCCTGCGAGGGGTGGGCCTAGGGTTAGGTAGCGGGCGGGGGCTCGCGCCCGTCCTGCAAAGACGTTTCCGCCCGGAGCTTGCGCGGTTGGCCGTCATAGAAGCCCGCATCCCCCCGCACGGCCACGGCAGCGAGCGCGCGGGCTTCCAAGCGGCGGGACGTGCGGCCTCCTGCCGGGAAACCACAGAGGCGGGCGGGCTTGCGCGAGACGATGGGGATTCCGTCCTGCGTCAGGGTATCGCCCTCTTCGACTAGGCGAACCGTCATTCCCGGTCCGGTGCGGTAGACCCATCGAGCGCCGCCCCAAGGGAAGCCGTCTAGCCAGTGATCGATCGCTTGCACGTAGGTGCGTTCAGAGACGCCGATCAGGTCTGCCTTGGCTTGCCGCATGCGTTCCGCGTGGGATCGCCTGTGAGAGGCCTCAGGGGGCCTCTGGACGGGCGAGGAGGGGTCTTGGTCAGCGAGGATGGCGGGAGATAGGCTGGGGCCGCTGCGAAGGCCCTTGGAGGTCCCCAGGGCGCGGGTCACCACGGTCGCCGATCCGTTTGAGGGTTGCGCTTCCAGAAGCGCTCCTCGCGAGCCCTCCAAGCGCGGTGCGCTTGCCATGCGGCGTTGATCTGGTCCCGCGTCTCGCCTGTCGGCGAGAATTTCTCCCCCGCCTGCGGTTGAATGCGGAGGTTGGCCGAGCGGAGATCGAAGCTGTTGCCGTTTCGGTAGATCACCCGGCGTCCTTGGGGCGCGTCTAGGATTACCCGGGCGGCGATCTGGACCTTCTTGGTGGGGATCTTCAGGAAGGCGACGTAGTGCTGATTGGCTCCGTTTCCGATGGTGTAGAGGAACCTGGCTCCTGCCTCTCGGAGTCGCTGGAGTCCCTCAGGATCAACGATGGCGTTGTTTCCGGTCCCGGCTTGGCCGCTGAGGGGTATCAGGTAGGCGTCTTCCCCGGCGATGGTCGTCGGGTCACCCGTCAGGGCATGGTCTTTGGTGTTGGTGTCGGTCATGTGGGCTCGCGTGTAGAGGCCCCGCCGGGCGACCCGGCAGGTGACGTTGGGGGGTGTTGGGGGGCTGGGGCTAGGCCCGGCAAAACATGGCAAACAGGCAGGCCAGCCCCCGGGCGCATGCGCATATGCTCGCCCCCCGGGTTGGCGGGCGGGCGCTGGCGGGTGGGCTGGCAGGTGGGCGATCTAGCGTTGGCGTGACTTCGTCACCGCCTTCAGCTTGGTGAGTCGCCCTGAAGATGTCCCAATGGTCCCTGAAGAGACCCCAAGGGAGTTCCCTCAGTAGACTAGTATGAGGGTATATCTAGTAGGGGAGTCCTGTAGGAGAACCTAAGGGAGCCCTGTAGGTATACCCCCGGTTTCTTCTCCAATGGTGCTGACTAATTGGGACGGTCTATCCCAACCGCCGGTTGGGGGGTCTCCTTCGGGCCCATTTTGATCCCTGAAGAGACCATAAGGGGGTTCCCTCAGTAGACTGGTATGAGGGTATATCCAGTAGGGGAGTCCTGTAGGTATACCCCCGTTTTCTTCTCCTAGGCTGCTGACTAATTGGGACGGTCTATCCCAACCGCCGGTTTGGGGCTCCGCGATGGGAGCCGCTTTGGTCCCCTCAGGAGGTCTTTGGGTCGTCCCTCTTGGGGCCTTGGGGGGCGTCTTCCCGCAGGATGCCATTTCCGGGGCCTCTGGTCTTTCTAGGACGGCGTCGAGGGGGTTTCAGCCCCTTGGGTAGCGGGAGCCCCTTCCCGCCCGTCCTGCTAAGACGCTGGGGTCCGCACGGCGTTCCGCTTCTCAACCCGCTGGATGGCTGAACGACTGACGCCATACTCCTTCGCCAGAGCCCCCAAGGACACCCCGTTGGCTCTCCGCTGGATAATCGAGCGCTGGTCCGTGGGGCTGAGTGTGGAGGGTCTGCCGAGTGACGCCCCCTGTGCCTTTGCCCGCCGCAGGCCTGCATGCGTCCGCTCAATGAGGAGGTCGCGTTCAAACTCTGCTACCGCGCTGATAACCTGCATCGTCATCTTTCCCGCCGGGCTTGTGAGATCAACGCCCCCAAGCGCTAGGCAATGAACGCGAACGCCCATCCCTGACAGGGCCTCAATGGTCGCCCGCACGTCCATTGCGTTGCGCCCAAGGCGGTCTAGCTTGGTGACAATGAGAACGTCCCCCGCCTCTAGGCGGTTGAGCAGCTGGGCGAAGCCCCTCCGCTCTGAAGTCGCCACAGAGCCTGAGACTGTCTCAGCGACCACACGTCTAGGGTCTACTGTGAAGCCTGCGGCCTCTATCTCCCGGACCTGATTGTCTGTCGTTTGGTCTGTGGTGCTGACGCGGCAGTAAGCGAATGTGCGAGCCATTGGGCATCCCCTTGCGTATCGAAATAGTGGCTCGCTATCTCTCCTGTATCGGAATAGCCGTCAAGCTATTTTCCGATACTAGATAATGGGCTGTATCGAAAACGACCGTCATCGATACACAGGGCATGCGTGACGACACCCGTAGGGGATCGGGCTTGGAGATTGCCGGGCATCAGAGGGGCGCTCGTATGTGGCGGGGGAGTCCCCCGGCGGCAGCCTCAGGGCGACCCTGCGGGTTGCTGATACGGAGCCCCCTACGGGGGGGATGGCCGCGAGCCCATGCACGTATGGGGCTTCGGGCGAGTGACCCTAAAAGTGACCGGGTCAGCCGCCTCCAAACAACTGCACCGCTAGGGATGCTAGGACACCTGAGGCAGAACCTTCGGCAATGGTGCGGAGGGATTGTAGGACTTCCCTCAGGATTACCGGGCTAGGCTGCTGCTTTCTCAATTGCGGGCGGATTGTATCTATCTCTGCGCGTATCGCGCTCTTATCCTCAGCGCTGATCTCGGTGTCAGCGTCTAGCGCCCGCTCAAATTCCTCTAAAGCCTTCTGGATCGACCTGATGTCGATATTCGCCGCGCCATGTTGTTGCGCGCCGTCGCCTGCTAGTTGCATGTTCCCAATCACCGCCCCGCTTCCTACGTGGACCGTGTTGCTAGTCATGGATGACTCGGGGATATAGAAACCATGCTCATAGGAATCAAATATTCCCTCCATTTGCTCAATCAAATCCTGATGCAACTTCTGAAACGGCCCACTAACATCGCCGCCTCTTGGATAGATTCTCGGTATCACAGTTGTCAAAAGATTGTCGATATAGACAATCATCAATTCCCGAGTTGCCGAAATTAAACTTTCTGAGCTATTTGGAAGAATATTCAAAGCTCGCTTGCACTTCAGAAGTGCCACACCCATAGACTGTGTGAGATTTTCCTTTGCAATAATTTCACCCTGCAAGCGCATTCCGCTTCCACCGAACTGACCAGCCCCGGTAAATTGAAGGGTCATTTCCGAGCATGCCCTTCCGGCTTCATTCAGCTTTCTTTCCAAGTCTCGTTCAAGATCGCGCCTATAGGCATCCAATGTCGGCTGTTTGATCATCCAGCGGGGCTCCCTGCGGCGGGGCCTAGCGAGGCCCCGCGCAAAGGATACTATGGGCTAGGGTGAACTGCCAGAAGACGTTCTTTTTTCGTTCTTCCCCATCCACAACAAAGAGCTGTCACCCATATGGGCGAAATTCTGTCACCCATGCGCCGCGATCGGCATCATCTAAGTCTATGAAATTCCTTGGATTTTTCCGCCACCAAAACGGGTGGTGGAGCCGAGGGGAGTCGAACCCCTGACCTCATCATTGCGAACGATGCGCTCTACCAACTGAGCTACGGCCCCAAGGAAGGCGCGGAATAAGCGGTTTTGGGGGCGGGCTGTCAAGACGGCCCTTCGCGTCGGCTTGCCCGGGCGCGGCGGGCGGCTTATGTGGCGGGCATGGGCTTCATACACTTCATCCTGCACAACCTGCTCGAGATCATGATCTGGGCGATCATCATCGGGGCGATCATGTCCTGGCTGACCGCCTTCAATGTGATCAACCTGCGCAACCCTGTCGTGGGCCGCATCCAGCAGGTGCTGGAGGCGGTCACCGCCCCGGTGCTCGCGCCCCTGCAGCGCTTCATCCCGCCCATCGCCGGTCTGGACATCACGCCGATCTTCGCCCTGCTGATCCTGCAGGGCGTCCAGCGCTATCTCCTGCCCTACCTCTTCGGCGCCCTCTGAGCCCGGACGCCTGACGCCCCCGCCTTCCCAGCCGACGCCTTTCGCGGTATCCGCCGCCCCGTCCCGGGAGCCCCTGCGTGATCCTCACCCTGTCCTGTCCCGACCGGCCCGGCATTGTGGCCCGCGTCTCCACCCTGCTCTTCGAGCATGGCGCCAACATCGTCGACGCCCAGCAGTTCGATGACGGAGAGACCGGCCGCTTCTTCATGCGCGTGGTCTTCACCCCCGGTCCCGGCGGGGCGGCGGCGGTGCGGCCGGGGCTGGAGGCCCTGGCGGCGGACCTCGCCATGGACTGGACCCTGCGCGATCCCAAGGCCCGGCGGCGGGTGATGATCCTGGCCTCCCAGACCGATCACTGCCTGGCCGATCTGATCTGGCGCTGGCGGCAGGGCGAGCTGCCCATGGACATCTCGGCGGTGGTCTCCAACCATCCGGAGGCGAGCTTTCCGCACACGGACCTGAAGGGGATCGCCTTCCACCACCTGCCGGTGAGCCCCGAGACCAAGGCCGACCAGGAGGCGCGCCTGCGCGACCTGATCGCCGCCACGGGGACCGACCTCGTCATCCTGGCGCGCTACATGCAGATCCTGTCCGAGGACATGGCCCTGCACCTGGCGGGGCGGTGCATCAACATCCACCACTCCTTCCTGCCCGGCTTCAAGGGCGCGCGGCCCTATCATCAGGCTCACGCCCGGGGGGTGAAGGTGATCGGCGCCACCGCCCACTTCGTCACCCCCGACCTCGACGAGGGCCCGATCATCGAGCAGGACGTGGAGCGCATCAGCCACCGCGACCAGCCGAAGGACCTAGTGCGCAAGGGCCGCGACATCGAGCGCCGGGTGCTGGCCCGGGCGGTGCGGTGGGTGCTGGAGGACCGGGTCCTCCTGAACGGCCGCAAGACGGTGGTGTTCACCGACTAGGCCCAGCTGACCCCCTCCGGCCCGGGGCCTTGCCCCGGTCCACCTCCCCCTCAAGAGGTGGAGGAATGGCTGAGCCAATTGCTCCCCTGCGGGGGAGCTCCGACCGAAGGTCGGTGAGGGGGTCAATCCCTGCCCCCGTTGACCCCCTCCGGCCCGCTTCGCGGTCCACCTCCCCCTCAAGAGGTGGAGGAATTCGGGGGCGTTCCCCGGGAGGCCCGATGAAGGGGTCTGCGGCGGCTCAGTTGATGTGGTAGGCGCGCTCGCCGTGGGCGCCGAGGTCCAGGCCTTCGTCGATGACCTCGTCGCTGGCCCGAAGGCCCGTCAGCTTCCGGACGATGGCGATCAGCACCAGGCTCGCGCCCGCCGACCAGGCGCAGACCACGACGACCCCGAGAGCCTGGCGCCAGGCCTGGCCGGCGAGTCCGACGCCCTCCGCATAGCCGGTCCCGCCCAGGAGGGGGTGGGCCAGCCCCGCCAGCATCAGGGTCCCCAGTATGCCGCCCACCCCGTGGACCGCGAAGACATCGAGGCTGTCATCGACCTTCAGCCGGGCCTTCACCAGGGTCACGGCCTCGAAGCAGAGATAGCTGCCCAGCGCCCCCAGGAAGAGACCCGCCAGGGGGCTGATGAAGCCCGAGGCCGGGGTCACGGTGGCCAGGCCGGCGACCACGCCGGTGACGAGGCCGACCAGGCTGGCCCGCCCGAACCGCCGGTGCTCGATCAGGGCCCAGACCAGCCCCGCCGAGGCCGCCGCCATGTGGGTGGCGGTCAGGGCCGCGCCGGCGTCGGCGCTGGCCGCCAGGGCGCTGCCGCCATTGAATCCGAACCAGCCCACCCACAGGAGGCCGGCGCCGGTCATGGTCATGCCCGGATTGTGCGGCGGCGACAGGTCCCGGGGCCAGCCGTCCCGGGGTCCGACCGCCCTCGCCAGGATGAGGGCGCTGACCCCCGCCGTGGCGTGGACCACCAGGCCCCCGGCATAGTCCTTGACCCCCAGGGTCGCCATCCAGCCGCCGCCCCAGATCCAGTGGCAGACGGGGGCGTAGACGAGGACCACCCAGCCCGCGCAGAAGGCCAGGAGGCCGGCGAACTTCACCCGCTCCACCACCGCGCCGATCATCAGGGCGGGGGTGATGATGGCGAAGGCCATCTGGAAGGCGAAGAAGACGATTTCGGGCGCCGTGCCGATGGCGTCGCCGCGGGACAGGTTCATCAGTCCGACCCGCCCGAGGTCGCCGATGAAGGGAGCGGTCCCGGAGAAGGCCAGGGAATAGCCAAGCGCCAGCCAGACCACCGAGGCCAGGCAGGCCACCGCCGTGCACTGCATGAGGACGGACAGGACGTTCTTGGTGCGCACAAGGCCGCCGTAGAAGAGGGCCAGGCC
>NZ_JADBZL010000031.1:0-19252 GCF_020402505.1 Phenylobacterium sp.
CGCGGTCTTCCTGGACCGCTACCGGGCCGCCCAGGAGGCGCGCAACCGGCGCATCACCGCCTGGGTGAAGGACCGGCTGGAGACCCTGCGGCGACGCGGACGGCCGAACGACGAGTTCGGCTTCGTCGTCCACGGCACCATGGCCGACCCGCGCTGGCTCGACCCCGCCGTCGACCCCAACGACCGGGCGCCGGGGGTCTGCTATCTGGGTGATCCCCAGGTGGTGAACATGAGCCCCATCGGCCTCGCCCGCTTCTCGACCCTGCGCAGCTGGCTCTCCCAGTGGAGCCTGGACGACGCCCGCGCCGACGGGCCGCGCTGCCTGTCCCGGGTGAAGTCGCCTGTCCTGGTGATCAACAACAGCGCCGACGACGCCTGCACACCCAGCCACGCCCGGCGGCTTTACGAGGCCGTCGCCCACGGGGACCGGCGCTTCCACGAGATCGCCGGCGCGACACACTACTACCAGGACCAGCCGGAACTCGGAGCCCAGGCCGTCGGTCTGGTGAAGACCTGGCTCGAAGACCACGGTTTCAGGATCTGACGGCCCGCGCGGCCGAGGGAAGAGGACGACATGCAGTTCGACGAGGTGATCAAGGGCCGGCGCAGCATCCGCGGCTTCAAGCCCGATCCCGTGCCCAAGGCGGTGATCCGCGAAGTGCTGGAGCTGGCCATGCGTGCGCCCTCCTCGCTGAACACCCAGCCCTGGAACTTCTACGTCATCGCCGGCCCCGTGCTGGACGCCATCCGCAAGGGTAATACCGAGCGCAACCTGGCCGGCGTGCCGGACTCCCGCGAGTTCCGCAGCCACGGCGCGTACGAGGGCGTCCACCGGGAGCGGCAGATCGAGATCGCCAAGCAGCTCTTCGCGGCCATGGACATCGCGCGCGAGGACAAGGAAAAGCGGCAGGACTGGGTGCTGCGCGGCTTTCGCCAGTTCGACGCCCCGGTCTCCATCGTCGTCACCTATGACCGCTCGATCCACGGCGGCGACATCGGCCCCTTCGACTGCGGGGCCGTGACCAACTGCCTGGTCAACGCCGCCTGGTCCCGGGGCCTGGGCTGCGTGATCAACAGCCAGGGCATCATGCAGTCCCCGGTGGTGCGCGAGCACGCCCGCATCCCCGACGACCAGGTGATCATGATCTGCATCGCCATGGGCTGGCCCGACGACAGCTTCCCCGCCAACGCCGTGGTCTCGAACCGCAAGCCGGTGGACGAAGCGGCGGTCTTCATCGGCTTCGAGGGGGAAATGAGCACGGCCCCAATAAGGCCGGAAGGAAGGCCCGACCCGTTTGACAGATCGCGCGTCGGGCCCCAACTCCAGACATGACGTTGCCGGAACCGGAGATACGCCCATGACCACCGTCGCTTCAGCCCCACCCATCGACATCGGCATACCCGAGGCCGAGCGTCACCGGATTGCGGAGGGCCTCTCGGCCCTGCTGGCGGACAGCTACACGCTGTACCTGATGACCCACAACTTCCACTGGAACGTGACGGGGCCGCAGTTCAACAGCCTGCACGCCATGTTCATGGGCCAGTACACCGAGCAGTGGAACGCCATCGACGTCATCGCCGAGCGCATCCGCGCCCTCGGCTTCCCGTCGCCGGGCACCTATGCCGAGTTCGCGCGGTTGACCTCGATCCGTGAGCCTGAGGGCGTGCCGGACGCCAACGAGATGGTCCGGCAACTGGTGGTCGCGCAGGAGGCCACGGCCCGCACGGCCCGCAACCTCTTCCCGGTGGTCAACGCCGCCCGGGACCAGCCCACGGCGGACATGCTGACCCAGCGCATCAATGTGCACGAAAAGACCGCCTGGATGCTGCGCAGCCTGCTGGAAGCCTAGGTGAGATCCAAGCCCGACGCCTCACTGACCGCCCTGGTTGTCGGCGGGGGCGTTGGTGGGCTGACCGCGGCCCTGGCCCTGGCCCGGAAGGGCCTGTCCGTGACGGTGGTCGAGCAGGCGCCGGCTCTGGGCGAGGTGGGCGCGGGGCTGCAGGTCTCGCCCAACGCCACGCGGGTCCTGTTCTCCCTGGGCCTGGAGGCGGAGCTGTCCGCCCTGGCCTTCCGCCCCGAGGCCGTCGAGGCCCGGGGCTGGCGCCGGGGGCAGGAGATCAGCCGGGCGCCGCTCGGCGAGACGGCGCGGCGAAGGTACGGCTTTCCCTACTTCCACATGCACCGGGCGGACCTCGTCTCCGTGCTGGAACAGGCCTGCAAGGCCGAGCCACAGATCACCCTTCGCCTGGGCGAGACGGTGGCCGCCTGCCCCGGGAACGGGACCCCGTCCCTGGTCCTGGCCTCGGGCGAGCGGATGGAGGCGGATGTGCTGGTCGGGGCGGACGGCCTGCGCAGCGTCGTGCGCGAGGCCCTGTTCGGTCCAGCCGCCCCTCGCTTCACCGGCAATGTCGCCTGGCGCGGCCTGATCCCCGCCGCCCGGCTGGAGGGCGCGGACATGCGTCCCGTCGCCGCCCTCTGGATGGGGCCCGGAGCACATTTCGTGCACTACTATGTCCGGGGCGGGACCCTGGTGAACTTCGTCGGCGTGGTCGAGGCGGACGACCGGCGCGAAGAGTCCTGGTCGAGCCGGGGCGAGGCTGCGGACCTGCGCCGGGACTTCGCCGGCTGGCACCCCACCGTGCGGCGGATCGTCGAGGCCGCGCCCGAGGACGCCTGCTTCCGCTGGGCCCTCTTCGACCGCGATCCCCTGCCCTGCTGGAGCCGGGGGGCGGCGACCCTTTTGGGCGACGCCTGCCACCCCACCCTGCCCTTCATGGCCCAGGGCGCCTGCATGGCCATCGAGGACGCCGCCGTTCTGGCCGCCTGCCTCGCCGGGAAGACCTGCGAGGACGTTCCGGAAGCCCTTCAGCACTATGAGGCCCTGCGCCGCCCCCGCACGGCGGGCATCCAGGCCGGCTCGCGCCGAAACGCCACGATCTACCACCTGCGCCCGCCCTTCAGCTGGGCCCGCAACCACGGCATGAAGGCCGGCCTGGGCATGGGCGCGGCCATGGACAGCCTCTACCGCTACGACGCCCTGTCGGCGGCGGGCGGCTAGCCGGGCGCAGGCGCCCCTGGATCCCTGGCGGCCCAAAGGCGGTTGAAGCAGCTTCAACCCGTCACACGCCTCTGTCAGTCTGACTGAAGGACAGAGGAGACGCCCCATGATCACCGCCCTGCTCGCCGCCGCCGCCGTCGCGGCGTCCGGATGCGACCTGGAACGACCCTCGGGGGCGCCGGGGTGCACGCGCCGGGCGGTCGACGCCCTGCCCATGACCGCCCTGCAGGTGATCGGCACCCACAACAGCTACAAGCAGGCCATCGCGCCGGCCGAGATGAAGCTGCTCAGGGCGGCGAGCCCGCGGACGGCGGACAGCCTGGACTACAGCCATCCGGCCCTGACCGCCCAGCTGGACGCCGGCGCCCGGCAGCTGGAGCTGGATCTCGTGCGCGACCCCGAGGGCGGCCGCTGGGCCCGGCCCCTCGGCCTGCGCATGGCCGGCGGCGGCGACTATGACGCGGGCCCCATGGCGGCGCCGGGCCTGAAGGTCATGCATGTGCCGGACATCGACTACCGAAGCGTCTGCGCCACCTTCCGGGCCTGCCTGGAGGAGGTGCGCGCCTGGTCCGACAGGAACCCGGACCACCTGCCCCTCCTGATCATGATGAACCTGAAGGATGGTCAGATCACCGTACCGGGCGCGACGCCTCTCCTGCCCTTCGACGGTGCGGGCATGGACGAGGTGGATGCGGGGATCCGCGAGGTCTTTGGCCCCGCCCGCCTGATCACCCCCGACCAGGTGCGCGGCGACGTCGCAACCCTCGCCGAAGCCGTGCGCCAGCGCGGCTGGCCCACACTCGCCGCCGCCCGGGGCAAGGTCCTTTTCGCGATCGACGAAGGCGCCGCCAAGGTCGCGCTCTACAGCCAGGGCCGACCGTCGCTCGAAGGCCGGGCGGCCTTCGTGAACACCGACCGGCTGGATGCGCCCTACGCCGCCTATGTGACCCTTAACGATCCGGCGAAGGATGCGCCGCGGATCGCAGAGGCGCTGGGGAGGGGGATGGTGGTTCGCACCCGGGCTGACGCCGATACGGTCGAGGCGCGGTCAGGAGACCGGAGTCGACGGGACGCCGCCTTCGCCTCGGGAGCGCAGTACATCTCGACCGACTACATGACGCCGGACCTGCGGCTGGGCGGCTATGTCGTCGTCCTGCCCGGCGGCGGGACGGCGCGACCTGCACCCGCGCCGGCCCCACGCTGATCCGGATCAGGCGCCGACCCAGTTCCCGTGGAAGCCGAAGGGCACCCTGCGGGGGACCTTCGCCACCGCGATGGGACCGCGGTCGACATCCGAAGCGTCGAGGACGACGAGGTCGGAGCGGTTCTCGGCGGCCCGCCAGACCACGGCGGTCAGCCAGCCCTCGCCCTCCGGGGCGGTTTCGGACCGTGGAACGAAGACCGGCTCTGAGACCTGGTCGCCGGGCTCGAAGGTGCAGGCCTTCCGAGCGCCGGTCTTCAGGTCGATGTGGGCGATGGCGTTCATCTTCACCGACTTCGCCCCCGTGGTGTCTGCGGCGTAATAGCCGTGCCGGTAGGCGAGGCCCGCAAACCGCTCGTCCAGCCGCGGGAACTCCGAATCGAGGTCGTCGATCGGCGTCTCCTTCACCTGGTCGGTGGCGCCCGTCAGGTCGAACTCCCAGCGGGTCAGGCGGGCGCCGCTGCGCGAGCCATGCCGGCCATCCGCGAGGGGGAAGAGAGGCGCGGCGTCGTAGAGGCAGACCTCGGCCACGATCTTTCCGTCCGCCTCATAGGCGTTCATCGGATGGAAGACATAGCCGGGCTGGGTGGTGAACCAGCGGATGCGCGAAGGATCGTCTCCCCGCTTCATCAGGCCGACATATGAGGGCTTGTCGGGCTCCCAGGCATAGCCCGGCAGACCCTTCATGGCGCGCTCCAGGCTGCCGGTCAGCGGCATGACGGGGAAGAGGACATAGTTCTCCGTCACCAGGAAGTCGTGGACCATGGCCGAATAGGGCGCCTCGAAGTCGGTGCGGCGGACGACCTTGCCGGAGGCGTCCGTCACGCCGTAGCTCATGGTGGTGGAGAAGGGCTGCGGACCGACGCCATAACCGAACCAGATCATCTCGCCGGTCTTCGGATCCAGCTTCGGATGGGCCGTCACCCGCCCGACATACTCGCTGGCGTAGCCGCGGGGCTCCAGGGTGTCGCGGTCGATCTCGAAGGGCATGTGCCCCTCCTCCAGAGCCAGCAGCCGGCCGGCGTGGAAGAGGATGTTGGTGTTGGCCACGCCGCTGTCCTGGCCCGCGGCCAGGGGATCGCTGAGCATGGGATTAAAGCCGCCGAAGAGGGCGCGGCCATGCTGGCGCTCCAACTCCCACTTCGGTGTGCGCACATACCGGTTCCGGTAGGCGACCTTGCCGCCGCCGATCCGGAAGGCGTGCACCATGCCGTCGCCGGTAAACCAGTGATAGTTCGGGTCGAGGGGCTGGAACTGCGGGTTCGGGCCGGTGCGATAGAGCACGCCTTCCAGCCCCGCCGGCAGGTCGCCGACCACCTCCAGGTCGAAGTCGTCCTCGGAACGGACCGGGGCGAAGTTACCGGTCAGGTAGGGATTGCTGCGGATCTTTTCGCTCATCGGGGTCGCGCCTCGGCCAGAATACGATGTAAAGAATTGAACCTTCCGGGGGCAGGACGCAAGGGCGTGGCTTCCGGTCGACCTGTCACGGAATGAAAAATGCCCCGAGTCCTTTCTGACGCCGACGTCGCCGGCTTCCGCGCCCGCCTCTGCCATGCGGCGGAGCAATTGTTCGCCGAGCATGGAATCGAAGCGGTGACGATGCGTCAGCTGGCCGTCGCCCTCGGCGTCAGCCCGATGACGCCCTACCGGTACTTCCGGGACAAGGACGAGATCATCGATGCGGTGCGGACGAGCGCCTTTAACCGCTTCGCCGACGCCCTGGAGGCGGCCTTCGATTCCCGGAGCGACCCGGTCGAGCGGTCCATCGCCGTCGGTGAAGCCTATCTCGACTTCGCCGTGAGCCATTCCCGAGCCTACGCCCTGATGTTTGATGTCATCGACCTGAAGTCGCCGCCTTCAGAGGGCCTGCTGGCGGCGGGTGATCGGGCCAAGACCTGCCAGTTCCGTCACGTCCAGGGCCTGATTGACGCGGGCGTGATCACCGGCGACGTGTCGGATTACGGGAATATCTTCTGGGCCATTGTCTACGGGTTCGCCGGCCTGCTTCTGCTGGGACAGATGACCCCGGACGAGGCCCGGCGTCTGCACCGGCTGGCCTGCCTGGGGACCATCGCCGCCGCCGGCCCTTGACCTCTTCGCCGGCAGGCGTTGGAGATGCGTGCGCCCCAGACGCCGGAGAGACGCCATGCCCACGCCCTTTGAAGTTCGCTGGACCGAAGCCGAGGTCGAGGCCGTCCTGGCCCAGGTTCGCGCCTATCCCTGGCCGGTCGCCCCCCAGGTGGAGGACGGCTGGGCCTACGGCTGCGACGAGACCTGGCTCAAGTCCCTCTGCAGCTACTGGGCGGACGGATTCGACTGGCGGGCGGCGGTCGCCAATCTGAACCGGTTCCCTCAGTTCACCGCAAAGGTCGGGGACTTCGACCTGCACTACCTGCATGTGGTCGGAGAAGCGGGCGGCAGGCGCCCCCTGCTCATCACCCATGGCTGGCCGGGTTCGCACTTCGAATTCTGGGGCGCCATCGAGAAGCTGGCCTTCCCCAGCCGGTTCGGCGGCGACCCGGCGGACGCTTTCGACCTGGTCATCCCCTCCCTCCCCGGCTTCGGCTTTTCGTCCAAGCCCAAACGCCCGATCGGCCAGAAGGCTACGGCGGCCCTGTTCAATCAGCTGATGACGGAGGTTCTGGGGTACCCGTCCTACCTCGCCCAGGGCGGCGACTGGGGCGGCCTCGTGACCTCATGGCTGGGCCACAACCATGGCGACAGCGTCCGCGCCATCCACCTGAACATGATCGGCTTCCGGCCCCACGGCGGGCCAACCTCCGAGGCCGAGATCGCCTGGATCACCCGCCAGGGCCAGATGATGGAGGTGATGGGCGCCTATTTCCGGCTCCAGGCCTCGAGGCCCCAGTCCCTCGCCTGGATGGCGGCCGGCAATCCCGTGGGCCAGGCGGCCTGGACCGCCGAACGCTTCCATGACTGGTCGGACCTGTCGGTGAAGTCCCTGGACCAGGCCTATTCCCGAGACCAGCTGCTGACCAACATCATGATCTACGTGATGACCGGCAGCTTCACGACCGGCGCCTGGTATTACCGCGGCCTGCTCGAGGAGGGCGGGGTCGCCTTCAAGCCGGGCGAGCGCTGCGAGACCCCGACCGCCTTCGCCAACTTCCCGGGCGAGCCCCTGTACTCCGCCCCTCCGCGCTCCTGGGCCGAGCGGGCCTACAACATCGTCCGGTGGACCGAGATGCCGCGTGGCGGCCACTTCGCGGCCATGGAGGAGCCCGACCTCTATGTCGAGGACGTCCGGGCCTGGGCGCGAGAGGCGGGCTGAGCCGGACCGTGGCGCGTTACGACTTCGCCTCGGACAATACGGCTCCGGCGGCGCCGGAAGCCATGGAGGCCCTGTTCCATGCGAACGCAGCGGGCTTCACGCCCGGCTACGGCGCCGATCCCGTCACGGCGGCGGCGGCGGACGCTGTGCGCGCCCTGCTGGACGCGGATGCGGAGGTGAGGTTCGTCGCCTCCGGGACGGCGGCCAACGCCATCTGTCTGGCCGCTCTGGCGAGGCCCTTTGAGTCCGTGCTTGCCCATCGCCACGCCCATGTGCTGACGGACGAGACCGGCGCCCCGGGCCTGTTCGGGCACGGCGTCGGCCTGACCGGGCTGGAAGGCGCCTCGGGCCGGATCGACCTCGCGGCGCTGGAGACCGCACTGACGGAGCCCGAGGTCTCGCACCGCCAGCCCCCCGCCGCCCTCTCCCTGACCCAGGCCACCGAGTACGGGGTCGTCTATCCGGGGGACGACCTTGCGGCGCTCTGCGCCCGGGCGAAGTCCGCCGGGCTCGGCGTGCACCTGGACGGGGCCCGGCTGGCCAACGCGGCGGCGGCCGGGTTCGACCTCCGCCGGATCGGTCCGATGGGCGTGGACCTGCTGGTTCTGGGGGGCGCCAAGTCCGGCATGCCCCCCTGCGAGGCCATCGTGATCTTCGACCACGCCCTGGCCAGGCGGTTCGACGCCCGCCTCAAGCAGTCGGGGCAGCTGGCGTCCAAGGGCCGGTTCCTGGCGGCGCCCTTCCTGGGGATGCTAGCCAACGGCGCCTGGACGCGCCACGCGGCCCACGCCAACGCCATGGCGGCGCGCCTGGCCGCCGCCTGCCCCTTCCCCCTCGCCCACCCGGTGGAGGCCAACGGGGTCTTCGTGCACATGGACGAGGCCCGGCTGGAGGCCCTGAGGGCCGACGGCTGGTTCGTCTACCGGTTCCTCGACGGGACCGTGCGCTTCATGTGCTCCTGGGCGACCACGACCGAGGCGGTGGATGAGATCGCGGCCGCACTCCGCCGCATCGCCTGAGCTCCGATGGCCGGGATTGTTGGCCGCCAACTGTCGCCAAAAAGACACAATTCGGTTCGCAGTGCCGGGCAGAAGACCCTTCTGTTTGATCGCCGATGATAGGTGCCCTACTTCGACGGCAGGGCGAAGTGGTGGGCGTCCGCGCTTGCGTCGGGTCATTGACGCGCGCGGAGACCCTTCCGGTTCGACACAACTGAGACAGGCTGGGGGCCTAACAATGAATCATTTCCGTATTGGCGCGCTTCGGGCGGGCCTGATGGCGTCGGTCGCGTTCTGCGGGGTCGCTTTCGCGTCTTCGGCGTCTGCGCAAACGACTCCGACCGAGGTCGGAGAACTTGTGGTCACGGGCTCGCGGATCCAGCGGCCGAACCTGGAGGCGGCTCAGCCCCTGCTGGTGATCTCCTCCGAGCGGATCGAGGCCAAGGGCTACACCAACCTCGCCGAGGCCATCAATGACTCTCCGTCTTCCGGTGTCCCGATCAACCCGATCGGCGACCAGGGCAGCTTCGGCACCGGCCGGAACTATGTGAACCTGCTGAATCTCGGCACCAACCGGACCCTGACCCTGGTGAACGGCCGCCGTTTCGTGGGCTCCAACGCGGCCTCTCTGTTCACCGGCGCAGCCGCTGGCGGGCAGGTGGACCTGAACGGTATTCCCACGGGCCTGGTGGACCGGACGGAGCGGGTGTTCGGCACCGGGGGCGCGGTCTATGGCTCGGACGCCATCGGCGGCGTGGTCAACATCATCACCCGGACCCGCTATGAGGGATTTGAGGTCAACGGTCAGTTCGGGATGTCCGAATACGGCGACGCCGAGGAATACCGCGCCCGGGTCATCGGCGGGATGAACTTCCTTGATGACCGCCTCAACCTCATGGGCAGCTACGAGTACAACAAGACCGAAGCCCTCGCCTTCACGGACCGATCGGTCACCAACCGGCAGATCGCCTTCGCCAACAACCCGCTGAACACCGGGCCTGCCGACCTGATCGCGGGCTCCATCCTGATCCGGAACCGGCGGATACCCGAAATGACCGCTGGCGGCCTGCCTGCCCGGACCGGGGGGACGGCCCTTTCCGGCATATTAACGATCGCCGATCCCAACAGCCCCGGCGGGCGCATCACCGCCCAGTTCGATCGCGCAGGCAACCTTGTCCCCTTCCAGACGGGAACCTTCTATCAGACGTCCATCGCCTCGGGCGGCGACGGGCTGAACCTGGCGAAGCTGAGTTCGCTCCGCTCGCCCCTCGACCGGCACGTGGCCAGTGGTTTCGCCACATTCGAAGTGACGCCCAAGGTCCGCCTGAAGGCCGAAGTCTTCTTCTCTCGGGTCGAGGCTGAGGAACCCTTCAACCAGCCCATTTACAACGCTTCGGTTTTCGGCGGGAATTCCGCCGCTCTGCGGATGTCCACCTCAAACCCGTTCCTGTCGGCGCAGGCGAAAGCCGCCATCCTGGCTCAACCCACCGCCCTGCCTGCGGATACAGCCTCTCCCGGCGACAGGATTTTCTTCCTTAACCGGGCGTCCTCCGACATCGGGAACAACAAGACGAGTGCAGAGGGCGATCTCTATCGCGGCGTCCTTGCGGCAGAGGGCGACCTGGAGCTTTTCGGACGCGACTTCAACTGGGATGTCTCTGTCAACCGCGGCCAGGGGAAGGGGTCATTTTCCTCGCCCAACATCGTGCAAGCCAGGTTCCTGCTGGCCATCGACGCGGTCCGGGACTCCACCGGCGCCATCGTCTGCCGTGACGCCGCCGCCCGGGCGGCGGGCTGCGCGCCCCTCAACCTCTTCGGAGAGGGTGCGCCCTCCAAGGCGGCCCTGGATTATGTGGGCGTCCAGTTCCGCAGCGACTATCAGATTGACCAGACAGTCTATCAGGCCAACTTCGGCGGCAGCCTGGCGGACCTGCCCGCCGGCGCCCTCGGCTTCAATGTTGGCTACGAGTTCCGCAAGGAAGAGTCCGACTTCCAACCCAACCAGCCTCAGCGGGACGGTGTCGGCAGGTCAGCAGCAATCGCAGCCCTGTCCGGATCCTTCGACACCACCGAGTACTATGGCGAACTCTCGGTCCCCGTTTTCGGGGGCGACTTCTCCTTCATCGGCCTTCAGGGGCTCGAAGTGGAAGGGGCCTATCGCTACATCGACAATTCCCTGGCGGGTGACGACACCTCCTGGAGCTATGGCCTGCGGTGGAAGCCCATCGACGACCTGACGATCCGCGGCACCCAGAGCCGGTCCTTCCGGGCCCCGGCGATCACCGAGGTCTATCTGCCCAGGTCGACCTCCTTTACGACGGCGACGGACCCCTGCGACTCCCGGAACATCAATTCCGGACCGAACCCGACGGCGCGGAAGGCGAACTGCGCCGCCGCCTTCACGGCCCTTGGCCTGCCGGCCACCTACTCCCTGGTCTCAAATATCCAGAGCTTCACAGTCGAGGGCGCCACCTCGGGCAACCCGGACCTGGAGAACGAGATCGCCGAGCAGTGGACCCTGGGCTTCGTCTACCAGCCCAGCTTCATCCCGAAGCTCGCCCTGACCTTCGACTTCGTCAACGTCAAGCTGACCAAGGCGATCGTCAACTTCAACCTGACCTCGATCCTCAGCACCTGCTACGATTCCAACGCCTATCCGTCGACGGTCTGCAACCGCTTCCAGCGCGGCAATGCGGCGTCGGGCGCCCAGGCGGGACAGATCCTGGGGCGTAACCCGGCGGCGGGTGTCGATGGTCCGCAGTCGGGCTTCGTGAACGCCGGCTTCACCAACTTCCAGGGCTTTACGGTTGGTCTCGACTGGAACCTGGAGCTGGCCACGATCCGCGGCTTTGACCGCTTCGGCGGCGGCGATCCCGGGACGCTGGACTTCAACCTCGACCTGTTCTCGGTGCGCCAGCAGGAGACCTCGGTCAACGGCTTCGGCACCGACCTGAACCGGGACGTGGGCGAGATCGGCAACGCCGAGTGGCAGTGGAAGCTGGAGTCGGCCTACACGCGAGGGCCGTTCTCGGCGATCTGGACCTTCAACTACATCGGGGAGTCGAAGTTCAACAACGACTTCACGATCGAGACCCGGACGCCCCTGACGGTGGACGCCTACATGCGCCACGACCTGGTCTTCTCCTATGACTTCGCCGAGATGATCGGCTCGCCTATGGGCCTGAAGAACATGCGCGCGCGCCTGGCCATCGAGAACCTGACGGACCAGCCGCCGCCCTTCGGCACGACCGGCCTTGGCGTCTATGACGTGCTGGGTCGCTACTACAAGCTGGGGGTGACGGCGCGTTTCTGACGCCATCAGGACCCGGACACCCTCGCCCCGGCCGCCCTGCGGCCGGGGCTTTTTCCTGGGACCTTCGGGCGGGACGCCGGGGCTCAGACCACGAAGCGGGCGAGGCGGCCCTTGATGATGGCCTCGGCCTCGGTGACGATGCGCGAGATCAGCTCGGCGCAGGACGGGATGTCGTGGATCAGGCCCTGGACCTGGCCCGCCGACCAGATGCCGTGATCAGGATCGCCCGTCTCGTAGACCACCCGGCCGCGGGTGCCGGCCACGAGTTCACGCACGTCCTCGAACTTGGCGCCCGAGCGTTCAAGCTCCACCACCTGGCGGCTGATGTCGTTGCGCGCGACCCGCGAGGTGTTGTGCATGGTGCGGAAGATGAGGTCCGTGGCGCGCTCGTCGTTCTCGACGATCTGGCGCTTCACATTCTCGTGGATCGGGCTTTCCTTGGTGCACATGAAGCGGGTGCCCATGTTGATGCCCTCGGCGCCCAGGGCCAGGGCCGCGACCAGACCGCGGGCGTCGCCGAAGCCGCCGGAGGCGATCATCGGGATCTTCACCTTGTCGGCGGCGGCGGGAATGAGGATCAGGCCGGGGACGTCATCCTCGCCGGGGTGGCCGGCGCACTCGAAGCCGTCGATGGAGATGGCGTCGACCCCCATCCGCTCGGCGGACAGGGCGTGGCGGACGCTGGTGCACTTATGGACGACGATCACCCCGTGGGCCTTGAAGTCGTCCACATGCTCCTGGGGCTTGTTGCCCGCAGTCTCGACAATCTTCACGCCGCTCTCGATGATGGCCTTGCGGTACTCGGCGTAGGGCGGCGGATTGATGGCCGGCAGGATGGTCAGGTTCACGCCGAAGGGCTTGTCGGTCAGCTTGCGGCAGCGCTCGATCTCGGCGCGCAGGGCGTCCGGCGTCGGCTGGGTCAGGGCGGTGATGAAGCCCAGGCCGCCGGCGTTGGCCACCGCGGCGACCAGCTCGGCCCGGCCGACCCACTGCATGCCGCCCTGCACAACGGGGTGCTCCACACCGACAAGCTCGGTGAAACGCGTCTTGATCGCCATGATGTCCTCCCCTTGGCGTTTGGGCCTTCGCCCCTTGGGAGAACACTGAAGCGCCGGACCCTGGGTCAGGCAAGCGGCAATTGGACCTACTTCAGGCCGCTCCGGCCGATGGCGTAGAAGCGCTCGGACCTCTGCTTCAGCAGCTTTTCAACGCTCTTGCCCTCGAGGGAGTCGAGTTCCTTCTCCAGGGCGTCGCCGACGATGCGCAGGGCCGCCGCCGGGTCGGCGTGGGCGCCGCCCGGCGGTTCGGGGATGATCCGGTCGACGATCTTCATCTTCAGGAGGTCGGCGGCGGTGATCTTCATCGCCTTTGCGGCTTCTTCGGCCGTACGCGACCCGCGCCACAGAATGGAGTTAGCCCCCTCGGGCGGAATGACCGAGTAGATGGCGTGCTCGAGGATCAACACCCGGTTGCCGCAGGCGATGCCCAGGGCGCCGCCCGAACCACCCTCGCCGGTGACGATGGCGACCATGGGGACCCTCAGCATGAGGCACTTCTCGGTAGAGCGGGCGATGGCCTCGGCGACGCCGCGCTCCTCGGAGCCGACGCCGGGATAGGCGGCCGGGGTGTCGACAAAGCTGATGACGGGCAGGTTGAAGCGCTCGGCCAGCTCCATCAGGCGGACGGCCTTGCGGTAGCCCTCGGGCCGGGCGTAGCCGAAATTGTGCTTGACCCGGGTGACGGTGTCGCGGCCCTTCTCATGGCCCATGACCAGGACGGGCCGGCCGCGGAAGCGGCCGATGCCGCCCATGATGGCCTGGTCGTCGGCGAACTTGCGGTCGCCCTTCAGCTCCACGAACTCGTCGATCAGGCCGGCGCAGTAGTCGACAAAGTGGGGCCGCTCGGGATGGCGGGCGACCTGGGTCTTCTGCCAGGCGTCGAGGTTGGCGTAGGCGTCCTTGCGCATCTGCCGGGCCCGATCGCGCAGGGCGTCGATCTCGCGGGTGAGGTCATCGGTGCCGGCGGTCTCGGCCAGGCGCGACAGCTCGTCGATCTTGGCCTCGAGGTCGGCGATGGGGCGCTCGAACTCGAGATAGTGAACGGCCATGAGGCGGGAATCCCGTCCTGTTTCGCTGGGGGGAACCTAGTGGGTGGGCCGGTTCAGGAAAAGCCGGATTCGCGCCGGGGCTTCCGCGACGCCGACAGGGGATGGGCGGTGGCGACCACTTCGGCCAGCCGCTCGCCGGCCACGTGGGTGTAGATCTGGGTGGTGGCGATGTCGGCGTGGCCCAGCAGGGTCTGCACCACCCGCAGGTCCGCCCCGCCCTCCAGCAGGTGAGTGGCGAAGGCGTGCCGCAGGACGTGGGGGGAGACCCGCGCCGGGTCGATCCCGGCCTCGATCGCCGCCTCGGACAGGAGCTGGGCGAAGCGCCTTGGCGTCAGCCGCCCGCCCTTCCCGCCCGAGGGAAAGAGCCAGGGATTGGCGGCGTCGCCCTTGGGCAGGGTCGAGGACCTCACCTCCAGCCAGGCCCGCACGGCGGCCCTTGCGGCGTCATTGAGCGGAGCGAGCCGCTCCTTGCCGCCCTTGCCCCGGATCATGAGGAAGTCCGGGCCGCGGGCCACCTGGGCGAGGGTCAGGCCGGTCAGCTCGGAGACGCGCAGCCCCCCGGCATAGGCCAGCTCGATCATGCAGGCCAGGCGCAGACCCCGCACAGCGTCCCGAGTGGTCGCGGCGGCGATGAGGGCGGCAGCCTCCTGGCGGCTCAGCACCCGGGGCAGGGGCCGGCCCCGCCGGGGCGCCTCCACCCGCCGGGAGGGATCATCGGCTCGCCAGCCCTCCCCCAGGACGAAGCGGTAGAACTGGCGAAGCGCCGCCCGCCGCCGCGAGGCTGTGGCGGACGAAAGGCCGCGCCGGCCCAGGTCGGCGAAGTAGGCCTCGACATCCTCGGCTGAAGCGCTGGCGAGGGAGAGGCCGCGTCCGGCGAGGAATTCCGCGGCGTCGGCAAGGTCGCGTTCGTAGGCGCGCAGGGTATTGGCCGCAGCCGCCCGCTCGACGGACATCATCTCCAGGAAAGCCTCGGCCCAGCCCTCGCCGCTCATGATCCCCGCCCCGGCGCCTGCACGCCTGCCCAAATCAGGGTGATCCTAGCGCCTGCGGAGCGGCTGGTGTAGAAGATGACTCCCCCATGGACCCTTCAGACCCATTGCGCGCCCGGACCATCACCCTCGTGGGGCTGATGGGCTCGGGCAAGTCCAGCGTCGGCAAGCGCCTCGCCCAGGCCCTCGACCTGCCCTTCCGCGACGCCGACGAGGAGGTCGAGAAGGCCGCCGGGCGGTCCATCCCCGAGATCTTCGAACACCTCGGCGAGCCGGCCTTCCGGGACGGGGAGCGGCGGGTCATCGCCCGCCTCCTGGAGGGACCGCCCATCGTTCTGGCCACCGGCGGCGGCGCCTTCATGAACGCGGAGACCCGCGACCTGATCAAGGCCCGCTCGGTCTCTGTCTGGCTGAAGACCGATCTGCCCATCCTGGCGCGCCGGGTGGCCCGCAAGGACAACCGGCCCCTGCTGACCGGCAAGGACCCGATGACGGTGCTGCAGGAACAGGCTGAGGTCCGCTATCCCGCCTATGGCCGGGCCGACATCACGGTGGAGACCGGCGACTCTCCGCACCAGGTGACGGTTGACCAGGTGGTCCGCGCCCTTACCGACTGGCAGGCCCGCGCCTCGGCATGATCCGCACCGTACATGTGGACCTGGGCGAGCGCGCCTATGATGTCCTGATCGGTCCGGGCCTGCTGGACGCGGCCGGCGCGCGCCTGCGCCCCCTCGTCCGTCGCGACCGGGTCGCCGTGGTCTCGGACGAGACCGTCTGGGGCCTGCACGGGCCGCGGCTGACCCGGGCCCTCGAAGCGGCCAGCCTGGCCGTCCATCCCGTCGTCCTGCCCCCCGGCGAACAGACCAAGAGCTTTGCGGGCCTGGAGACCCTGTGCGACTCGCTCCTTGCCCTGGAACTGGACCGGGGCGACCTGATTGTCGCTTTCGGCGGCGGGGTGATCGGCGATCTCGCCGGCTTCGCCGCCGCCATCTACAAGCGCGGCGCCGACTTCGTGCAGATCCCCACCACCCTGCTGGCCCAGGTGGACTCCTCGGTGGGCGGCAAGACGGCCATCGACACCCCGCGGGGCAAGAACCTGGTCGGCGCCTTCCACCAGCCCCGGCTCGTCCTGGCGGACCTGGATGTGCTCTCCACCCTGCCCGACCGCGAGATGCGCGCGGGCTACGCAGAAGTGCTGAAATACGGCCTGCTGGGCGATGCCGCCTTTTTCGCCTGGCTGGAGGCCCACGGCCGCGCCGTCCTGGCGAGGGAGCCGGGCGCCCTCGCCCGCGCCGTGGAGCGCTCGGTGGAGATGAAGGCGGAGATCGTCATCGCCGACGAGCGCGAGGCCGGGCGCAGGGCCCTGCTGAACCTCGGCCACACCTTCGCCCACGCTCTCGAGGCCGAGACGGGCTATGGCGAGGCCCTGCTGCATGGCGAAGCCGTGGGCCTCGGCTCGGCCATGGCCTTCCGCTACTCCGCCGCTGCGGGGCTTTGCGACGCGCAGGACGCCGCGCGGGCGGTGGAAGCCGTCGCCGCCGCAGGACTGCCCGCCCGGCTCTCCGACCTCGGCGACCGCCGGTTCGCAGCCGATGACCTCCTGCGCCACATGGCCCAGGACAAGAAGGCCGAAGGCGGGCGCCTGACCTTCATCCTGGCCCGGCGGGCCGGCGAGGCCTTCGTGGCCCGCGATGTGAACCCCGCCGAGATGCGGGACTTTCTGATCTCTGAGGGAGCCGTCTGATGTGGGGCGTCATCCTGGCCCTGACCCCGGTGATTTTCGGCCTTCTGGCCATCTCCGCCCTCTTCTCGGCGGCCGAGACGGCGCTGACCGGCGCCAGCCGCACCCGGATGCACCAGCTGGAGCGCGAGGGCGACCGGGCCGCCGGCCGGGTGAACCGCCTGATCTCCGACCAGGAGACGATGATCGGGGCGGTCCTGCTGGGCAACAACCTGATCAACATCCTCGCCTCGGCGGTGACCACCGAGTTCGTGACCCGGGCCATACCGGGCGCCCTGGGCGTGGCCGTGGCCACGGCGATCATGACCGTCCTGGTCCTGGTCTTCGCCGAGGTCCTGCCCAAGACCCTGGCCATCCTGCGCTCTGACGACGTCGCCCGCTTCCTGTCGGCGCCAACCCTGATCGTGGTGAAGGTCTTCGGCCCCATGATCTGGGCCATCCAGTGGATCGTCCGGCGCACCCTCGGCCTGTTCGGCGTCAAGCTCGGCATGGAGATGGACGTCCTGGCGGCGCACGAGGAGATCCGCGGCGCGGTCGAGTACCACCACTCCGAGGGCCTGGTGGAAGCCCGCGACCGGCGGATGCTGGGCGGGGTGCTGGACCTGTCCGAGATGGACGTCAGCCAGGTGATGGTGCACCGCATGTCCATCGCCATGGTGGACGCCAACCTGCCGATCCGGGAGGTGGTGGCCCAGGTGCTGAAGAGCGACCACACTCGGATCCCGCTCTACCGGGACAATCCCGAGAACATCGTCGGCGTCCTGCACGCCAAGGACCTCCTGCTGGCGATTTCCGAGGCGGACGGGGACATGTCCAGCGTCGTCCTGGACAAGATCCGCCGGGAGCCCTGGTTCATTCCGGACACCACCAATCTGAAGGACCAGCTGAACGCCTTCCTCAAGCAGAGGAACCACTTCGCCCTGGTGGTGGACGAGTACGGCGCCCTCCAGGGCCTCGTCACGCTGGAAGACATCCTCGAGGAGATCGTCGGCGAGATCGAGGATGAGTACGACAACGCCGTCGAGGGCCTTCGCCGCCAGCCGGACGGTTCGGTCTCGGTCGCCGGCTCCGTGGCGGTGCGCGACCTGAACCGCGCCATGGACTGGAGCCTGCCGGACGAGCCGGCCGTGACCGTCGCCGGACTGGTCATCCACGAGGCCCAGACCATTCCGAAGATCGGCCAGGCCTTCATCTTCCATGGCCACCGCTTCCAGGTGGTCAAGCGGGTGCGCAACCGCATCACCGCCCTGAAGATCTCGGCGCCCCTGGAGTCCGTCGAAACGGTCTGAGCGCCCGGCTCAGAGGCCCTTGGCCTCCAGGGCCGCGAGCACCTTGTCCGGGGTCAGGGGATAGTCCCTCAGCCGCACGCCGCAGGCGTTGTAGACCGCGTTGGCGATAGCCGCGCCGGCCCCGCAGATGCCGAGCTCCCCAACGCCCTTGATGCCCATCGGATTGGCCTTGTCGTCGGCCTCGTCAAGGAGGACGGCGTCGAGGTTGACGATGTCGGCATGGACGGGCGCCAGGTAGCCGCCGAGATCCTGGTGCAGGAAGGAGCCGTCGCGGGGATCGACGACATTGGCCTCCGTCAGGGCCGCGCCGACCCCCCAGATCATGCCGCCTGTGATCTGGCTCTTGGCCAGCTTGGCGTTGAGGATCCGGCCCGCTGCAAAGACGCCGAACATCCGGCGCAGGCGCACCTCGCCGGTGACGGAATCGACCCCCACTTCGGCGAACTGGGCCCCGTAGGTGTGCTGGGACCAGTCGCGGGCGTCGGCGGCGGGAGAGATCCCCCCCTCGACATAGACGCCCTCCGGCCCCGCCCGCGAGGCCAGGGCCGCCAGACTGTCGCTGCGGTTGCCCAGGACGATGTTGCCGTTGGCGAAGTCCATCAGTGTGGGATCCTCGCCGTAGAGGGGCGAGCGCGGGTCGCCGGCGGCCAATTCGGACAGGCGCCGGCGCATGACCATGCCGGTCTCGAAGGCGGCGGACCCCGCCGTCGCGGCCCCAAACTGCCCGCCGGAGCCGGGTGCGGGCGGCATGTCGGAGTCCCCCAGCTCGACCCGAACCTGGTCGAGGGGCAGGCCCAGGGTCTCGCCCGTGATCTGCGCCAGTATGGTGTAGGTGCCCGTCCCGATGTCGGTCATGCCCTGGGTCAGGGTGGCCAGGCCGTCGCCGGTGAGGCGCAGGCCCGCCTTCGCCGGCAGGAGGAAATTGCCGCGGATCGCGGTGGCCATGCCCATGCCCACATACCAGCGGCCGTCACGAACGGCGCCGGGGGTGGGGTTGCGGCGCGACCAGCCGAACTGCTGGGCGCCTTCCTGCATGCAGCGGACCAGCTGGCGAACGGAGAAGGGCTTGGCGTTGTCCGGGTCCACCTCAGGCTCATTGCGGATCCGCAGCTCGATGGGATCGAGGCCCAGCTTTTCCGCCAGCTCGTCCATGGCGCATTCGAGGGACAGCATGCCCGGCGCCTCGCCGGGCGCCCGCATGGCGCCGGCGTGCGGGATGTCGAGCAGCACCAGGCGATGGCCGGTCAGGCGATGGGGTGCGGC
>NZ_JADBZL010000032.1:0-13379 GCF_020402505.1 Phenylobacterium sp.
ATCGTCGTCGAGGACGGCGCCGTGCGCACCCGTCTGCTGGCGCCCCGGGAAGCGGCCCGCCTGATGGGCCTGCCGGAGACCTATGTCCTGCCCCGGGGCGTCTCTGCGGCCCTTCACGTGGCCGGAGACGGGGTCTGCGTTCCGGCGGTGCGCTGGCTGGCCGACGCCATCCTGGAGCCCCTGCTGGACGCCCTGCCCCCCGCGGGGGTTTAGAAATCCTGCTCGCCCTGCGCGAAAACCCGCCTTCCCAAAGCCGCGCGGGCGCCTAAGGTCGTCCGCTCATGTCCCGGAGACTTCGCCATGGCTGAATCCGCCTACGACGCCGCCCGCTACCGCCGCGCCGGCCGCGGCAAGGTCTATGAGTCCATCGTCGACACCATCGGCGACACCCCCCTGGTGGCCCTGCCCAACCTGACCCGGGTGCTGAAGCCCAAGGGGCGGGTGCTGGCCAAGCTGGAGTTCTTCAACCCCATCGCCTCGGTGAAGGACCGGATCGGCGTCTCGATGATCGAGAGCCTGGAGGCCCAGGGCCTTCTGAAGCCCGGCGCCACCCTGGTGGAGCCCACCAGCGGCAATACCGGCATCGCCCTGGCCTTCGTCGCCGCCGCCAAGGGCTACAAGCTGATCCTCTGCATGCCCGAGAGCATGTCCATCGAGCGCCGCAAGATGCTGGTCCTGCTGGGCGCCCAGCTGGAGCTGACCCCGGCCGAGCGCGGCATGGCCGGCGCCGTGGCCCGGGCCAGGGAGCTGGTGGAGGCCACGCCCGGCGCGGTGATGCCGCAGCAGTTCGACACCCCCGCCAACCCCCTGATTCACCGGGTCTCCACCGCCGAGGAGATCTGGAACGACACGGACGGGGCGGTGGACGCCGTCGTCTCGGGCGTCGGCACCGGCGGCACCATCACCGGCGTGGGCCAGGTGCTGAAGGCCCGAAAGCCGGGCCTGAAGATGGTGGCGGTGGAGCCGGCGGCCTCGCCGGTCCTGTCCGGCGGAAGCCCGGCCCCGCACAAGATCCAGGGCATTGGCGCGGGCTTCGTGCCGTCCATCCTGGACCGAGGGGTGATCGACGAGATCATCCAGGTCTCCAACGAGGACAGCTTCGCCATGGCCCGTCGCGTGGCGCGGGAAGAGGGAATCCCGGTGGGCATCTCCTCCGGCGCGGCCCTGACGGCGGCCTTCAACCTGGCCGACCGGGACGACTATGCCGGCAAGACCATCGTCGCCATCATCCCCTCCTTCGCCGAGCGCTACCTCTCCACGGCCCTGTTCGACGGCCTCTGAGGCCGGCCGTGCCCGACGTCTTCGACCCGCAGGCGCGCTCTGCGGTCATGCGGCGGGTCAAGGGGCGGGATACGAGCCCTGAGCTCAAGGTGCGCCGGCTGCTGACCCGGCTGGGCGCCCGCTACCGCCTGCACCGGGCCGACCTGCCGGGCCGCCCCGACATCGTCCTGCCCGGGCGGCGGCTGGCGATCTTTGTCCACGGCTGCTTCTGGCACGGCCATGACTGTGCGCGGGGAAGGCGGGTCCCGCAGGCGCGGCGGGACTATTGGACGGCCAAGGTCGCCGGCAACCGGGCCCGGGACGCCCGAAACCTCTCCGCTCTCTCCGGCGCCGGCTGGCGGGTGGAGACGGTCTGGGAGTGCGAGCTGAAGGCGCGGGACCTGCCGGCCCTTGAGGCGAGGCTCAGTCGGCTGCTGGCGGAGACGGCGCCTCGATCCTGACCTCGCACCGCACCGAGTTGGCGATGAAGCACTCGGCGTGGCTGGCCTCGTGCAGGGCCTCCAGGGCGACGTCGTCGGGGGCGGCGCCGACCCAGGAAACATCCGGGCGCAGGACCACCTCGACCAGGCCCTTGCGACCGGGCGCCACCTCGCCCAACCGGCCGCGGGCGGCGTCGGCATAGCGGTCTATGACGAAGCCGGCCCGGCGCGCCTTGTCCAGGAAGGTCAGCATGTGACAGCTGGAGAGGGCCGCCACCAGCATCTCCTCGGGATCGATCCCGGCGGGATCGGCCCAGCGACCGACCACGGAGGGGGCGGCGGAGGCGAGGATTTCCGCGCCGCCGTCGAAGGCGATCCGGTGGGCGCGGCTGTAGCGTCCCTTCGGGAAGTCGGCGTCCGGCTGGAGGGTCCAGGTGACGAAGGCGTCGTGGTCGGCCATGGCGGGCCCCCTGTCCTCAGAATGCCTCGGCCGGAAGGGCCATGACGGTTTCGGCGCCGGACTTCAGCCGCGCCAGATGGACCCCGGCCTCGGGCAGGACCCGGGCCAGGAAGAAGCGACCGACGGCCAGCTTGGAGGTCCAGAAGGGGTCGGCGTCGCCGGCGGCGATCTTCGCCTGGGCGACCAGGGCCATCCGGGCCCACATCCAGGCCAGGGCGGTGAGGCCCACGAGGTGCAGGAAGTCGTGGGACCCTGCGGCGGCGTTGTCGGGGTGGGCGAGGCCGTTCTGCATGAGCCAGCCGACGCCGTCCTGGAGCTGGGCTCGGGCGCCGTCGAGACCGTCGAGGAAGGGATCGGTGGCCGCATCACCCCGGGCGCCGGCGGAGAAGGCCTCCAGCTCGGCCAGCCAGGTCAGCATGGCCCGTCCGCCGTTGGCGGGCAGCTTGCGGCCGACCAGGTCGAGGGCCTGGACCCCGTTGGTCCCCTCGTAGATCAGGGCGATCCGGACATCGCGCATGTACTGGCTGGCGGGGAAGTGCTCGGTGAAGCCCGAGCCGCCGTGCACCTGAAGGGCGTCGGAGCAGACCTTCAGGCCCCGGTCGGTGAGGTAGGCCTTGACCACCGGCGTCATCAGGGCGGCGTAGTCCGAGGCCTTCTGGCGCACCGCCTCGTCGGGGTGGCTGTGGGCCAGGTCGCCCTGAAGGGCGGACCAGAAGAGGAAGGCGCGGCCGCCCTCCACCAGGGCCTTGCCCTCCATCAGCTGCCGGCGCACGTCCGGGTGGACGATGATGGGGTCGGCGGGGCCGTCGGGGTTCTTCGGACCGGTCAGGGCCCGGCCCTGGAGCCGGTCGCGGGCGAAGTCGGTCGCCGCCTGGAGGGCCGCCTCGGCCTGGGCGATCCCCTGCAGGCCGACGCCGATCCGCGCCTCGTTCATCATCACGAACATGAGGGCCAGGCCCCGGTTCTCCTCGCCCACCAGCCAGCCGACGGCCTCTTCGTGGCGCATGACGCAGGTGGACGAGCCGTGGATGCCCATCTTCTCCTCGAGGCCGTCGCACCAGACGCTGTTGCGCGCGCCGGGCCTGCCCTCTGCGTCGGGAATGAACTTGGGCACGATGAAGAGGGAGATGCCGCGTACGCCCTCAGGCGCGCCCTCGACCCGGGCCAGGACCAGGTGGACGATGTTCTCCGCCATGTCGTGCTCGCCGCCGGAGATCCAGATCTTGGTCCCGGAGATGCGGTAGGACCCGTCGGCCTGGGGGACGGCGCGGGTGCGCAGGAGGCCCAGGTCCGTGCCGCAGTGCGGCTCGGTCAGGTTCATGGTCCCGCACCATTCGCCCGAGGCCATCTTCGGCAGGTAGAGAGCCTTCTGGGCGTCGGAGCCGCCGTTCAGGATGGCCGAATAGGCCCCGTGGGTCAGGCCCGGGTACATGGCGAAGGCCATGTTCGCCGACGAGCTCATCTCGGAATAGGACAGGTTGATCACGTGCGGCAGGCCCTGGCCGCCGAAGGCGGTGTCGGCGCCGATGGCCGGCCAGCCGCCCTCCACCAGCTGGCGGTAGGCGTCCGCAAAGCCCGTCGGCGTGCGGACCGAATGGTCCGGCGACCAGGTGCAACCCTCCTTGTCGCCCACCGCGTTGAGGGGCGCCAGGACCTCCGAGGTGAACCGGCCGGCCTCCTCCAGGATCTGCGCCACCACCTCCGGCCCAGCCTCGTCAAAGCCTGGCAGGTCGGCGTAATCGCCGATCTTCAGGACATCGTTCAGCAGGAAGGCGTGCTCGCGGACGGGCGGGCGGTAGGGCATCGGGAAGCTCCGGAACTTGGACGGGGTCTCGGGGGGGCGATCAGCCGGCGCGGCGCATGTCGCCGGGCCGGGCGCGGCGGGGACGGATGGCCTCCACCGGCTGCTCCAAAAGTTCCGGCCGGGTGCGGCGGAGATGGTCCTCGAGGCGGGAGCAGGCTTCCTGAAGCACGTCGACGGCCATGTCGATATCCCGACGCTGAGACTCCAGCGCCCGGATGCGCTCGCGGAACTTGGCCAGCGAGATGGCGTTCTGGGTCGCCCCGCCGTCGCCGACTTCATAGAGGTCGAGGATCTCGCCGATCTCGGACAGGGCCAGGCCCACCCGCTTGCCGCGCAGGATCAGCTGGAGGCGGGCGCGATCCTTGTAGGAGTAGACCCGGTTCATGCCGTCGCGTTCGGGCGAGAGCAGCCCCTTGTCCTCATAGAAGCGCAGGGCCCGGGGCGTACAGCCGAACTCCTGGCAGAGCTGGCGGATGGTGAAGGTGCGGGCGGGGCGGCGCAGTTCAGCAGGCATCGGGAGGTCCTCCATGGCGGGTGAACGGGTGACGTGCACGTAAGAATAGCTTACGCAAACGTCAAGTCCCCGGTCAGACCTCCGCCCGCGGCCGGCGCGGCCCGCGACTCGCCGCCGGCAGGTGGATCTCGAAGACCGTACCGGCGGGGCCGGTTGCGGTCATGAACAGCTCGCCCCCATGACCCTGGACGAGCTCACGGGCGATGGCCAGGCCCAGTCCCGCCCCGTCCGGCCTCCCGGAACCCGCAAAGGGCTGGAAGAGCCTCTCCTTGGCGCGATCGGACAGGCCCGGCCCGTTGTCGGCCAGGGTGATGACGTCGATCTGGCCCTCGCGTCGCCAGCCGGCCCGGACCACCCCGGTGCGGGGCGGGACGACCGCCGCGATGGCCTCCCGGGCGTTGCGCATGAGGTTCACCAGAACGCGATGCAACTGGTCCGGGTCGGCCTGGACCAGGACGCCGGGCGCGACCTCGCAGACGAAGAGGACGCCCTCCGGACGGTCGGCCAGCTGTCCCTCTTCGGCGGCGTCGGCCAGGGCTCTGGCGAGGTCCACAGGCGCGGGCGACGGCGGCGCCTCCTGGGTCTTGCCGTAGGCCAGAACATCACTGGCCAGCCGGACGGCCCGGTCCAGGGCCCGCTCCAGGCGGGGCAGGGCCTGGGCGACCCGGGGGTCGGGCACGGAGGCCAGGCGCTCGGAGGCCATCTGGGCGCTGGTCAGCATGTTGCGCAGGTCGTGGTTGATCTTCGCCACCGCCTCGCCCAGGGCGGCGAGACGGGCGCGGGAGGCCAGGGCGATGCGCAGGTCGGCCTGCATGCGGTCCAGCTCGATCTCGGCGCGTCCGATCTCGTCGCGCCGGCCGGAGGGGTCGAGGTGGGCGGTCGGGTCGTCCGGGTCGGCGCGGAACCGCTCCATGGCCCGGGTGATTCTCTGCATGGGCCGGACCAGGAAGAAGTTCAGCGACAGGAAGACCAGAGCCCCGGCGAGGCCGGCGACGAACAAGGTGGTGAAGACCAGCTGCCAGAGATAAGCCTTGAGCTCTCCTTTGAGGGGGGCGTGGGGGGCCACCACCTCGATGAACTCGGCCTCCTCGCGGAATCGCGGCTCGGCGATCACGCGGACGGCCCGGTCATCTCCGGCGGAGAGGGTCTGGAAGGGCGCCAGGAGCCAGGAACTGACCGCCTGCTCGCGCAGGTCGACCAGGTAGGGCGCTTCGTCCCGGCGGGGCCCCTGCAGGACCAGCCGTCGCAGGCCGCGGGACTGGATGGCTACGGTCTCGACCCCGGCGCCGGCCAGGAGCTGGGCGGACAACTTCTCCGACACCACCCGGTCGGGCGCCACCTCGGTGGCCAGGGAGGCCAGCTCGGCGGCCCGCACCCGGTCCAGCAGCCAGTTGCGCTCGAAGGCCGCCAGGGCGGGCGGCAGGATGAAGGCGCCCGCCAGAGCCACGAAGAGGGCGGTCAGGACAAGGAGGCGCGCGGACAGGCCGCCCGGCCAGAAGAGCCTCCTGCCGGTTCGACCCCATCCGGCCTTACCGGCGGCGGGTTCTGGCGCCTGGACTTCGGCCATGGCTCTTCCAGTAGGCGAAAGCCGGCTCCCGGGCAACGCGCGGGGCCGCCTCAGCGGGCGCCCACGGCCTCTGAGAGAGTGCGAAAGCCGTCGGCGCGAAGGCGGGCGGCGAGGTCACGCCTCAGGCGCACCACCAGGCCTGGCCCGGCGAAGACCAGGGCCGAATAGAGCTGGACCGCAGAAGCGCCCGCGCGGATCCGGGCGTAGGCGTCGGCGCCCGTCGCGATGCCGCCGGCGCCGATCAGCGGAATCCGGCCGGCGGCCAACGCGCTGAACCGGCCGAGGACCGACTGGGCCAGGTCGCGCAACGGCGCGCCGGACAGGCCTCCCGTCTCGCCGGCCAAAGGCGAGCGCAGGGGCGGGCGGCTGATTGTGGTGTTGGCGACGATGATCCCGGACAGGCGGAAGGCCAGGACCGTCTCCACTATGGCTTCGATCTCGGCGTCCTCCAGGTCGGGCGCGACCTTCAGGAAGAGGGGAACGGCGCCGGCGGCGGGCAGGGCGTCGCGGGTCTCGGCGGCCCGGCCGAGAAGCTCCTCCAGGGCGGCGCGGGTCTGCAGGGCGCGCAGGCCGGGCGTGTTGGGCGAGGAGATGTTGAGGGTGAACCAGTCGGCCAGGCCCCAGAGCCGCCTCAGCCCCGTGACGTAGTCGCCGATGCGGTCGGCGGAGTCTTTGTTCGCGCCGATATTGGCGCCGACGGGCTGTGGCCGGCCGGGCTTCGACAGCCGCGCGGCGAAGGCCTCCAGCCCTTCGTTGTTGAACCCCATCCGGTTGATGACAGCCTCGTCTGCAGTGAGACGGAAGAGGCGCGGCCGGGGATTTCCCGCCTGGGGAAGGGGGGTGACGGTGCCGCATTCCACGAACCCGAAGCCCGCCGCCAGCATGGGGCCGAAGACCTCGGCGTTCTTGTCGAAGCCGGCGGCCAGGCCCACGGCGCTGGGCAGGGACAGGCCGGCCAGGTTGGTGGCGAGGATCGGGTCCGGCGCCGGCGCGCGGGGGCCGAGCCCGAGGGCCAGGGCGCGGATGGTGAGGCGGTGGGCGTCCTCGGGGTCAAGGGTGCGCAGGGTTGCAGCGGCGAGGTCATGGAGGCCGATCATGGCGACAGGTCCAGCTGCGGGACGCCGTCTGCGCCAAGGGGGGCGGCCAGGACCCTGCGCACCGCCTTCGCCTCCAGGTCGGCATAGAGATGGGGGAAGAGGTCCCCGCCCCGGGAGGGCTCCCAGCGCAGGGCCTCGCCCAGGTCGTCGGCCTCGACCTCCAGGACCACCAGGCCGTCCTGGCCGGCGAAGTGGCGGGCGGCTGTCTCCGGCGCCTGGGCCGCCGTGGAGAAGTGGATGTAGCCGTCGGCCAGGTCGACGGCCGAGCCGGTGAATCGTCCGGCCTGCAGGGCGGCCTCCCACTCGGCCCGGGCCAGGATCTTGTAGATCCGGGTCATCCGAGGGGGTCGGGCTGGAAGAAACCGTCGAAGACCGGACGGCCATTGACGTCGAAGGCGAAGGCCACGGCCGCCGAGGTGGGGAAGCCGGCGCGGATCCGCGACAGGGTCCCGGCAGGACCGGAGGCCTCCATCATCAGGGCCTCGGCCAGCTCCTGGAGGCCCGGATTGTGCCCGACGACGAGCACCACGCCGGCGCCGCCCGCCTCGCGGACAAGCAGCTGCATCTCCGAGGCCTCGGCCAGGTAGAGGGCGTCCTCGAAGCGGACCTCGCAACCGGGCAGGAGGCCGCTCATGGCGGCCCAGGTCTCGCGGGTGCGGACGGCGGCGGAGACCAGGGCCAGGTCCGGGATCAGGCCGACGTCGGCAAGGGCCGAGGCGACGGCGGCGCTGGCCTCGCGGCCCCTGGCGGTGAGCCTGCGCCCGAAGTCGCCCCCCGTCTCCGAGCCCGCCTCGGCCTCCCCGTGCCGGAGGAGAATCAGCCTGTCCATGCCCGCTCCAAATCCCTTGCGCGACGTTCATAGCCGCACCGGCCCCGCGTGCGAAGCGGTTGACAGCGAAACGGACAGGCGGTCCAAGCGGGCCGATGAAGGCTCACTCGCCCGAACAGAATGGAATGGAGTCCGGCGGCGGCGTCTGGCGGTTCTCCGCCGACCGCCCGCTGAGGCTCGACTCCGGCGCGACCCTGGCCCCGCTCGAGGTCGCCTACCGGACCTACGGCCATCTCAACGCCGACCGCTCCAACGCCGTCCTGGTGATGCACGCCCTGACCGGTGACCAGTACCTGGCTTCGACCCACCCGGTGACCGGCAAGCCGGGATGGTGGACCCGGATGGTCGGGCGCGGCCTGCCGCTCGACCCCGACCGCTTCTTCATCATATGCGCCAACGTCCTGGGCGGCTGCATGGGCACGACGGGCCCGGGCTCCAGCGATCCCGCGACCGGCGCGCCCTGGGGGCTATCCTTCCCGGTGATCACCATCGCCGACATGGTCCGGGCCCAGGCCATGCTGGTGGAGGCCCTGGGAATCGAGACCCTGTTCGCTGTGGTCGGCGCCTCCATGGGCGGGATGCAGGCGCTGCAGTGGGCGGCGGACTATCCCGAGCGGATCTTCTCGGCCATCTGCATCGCCGGGGCGGCCCGGCATTCGGCCCAGAACATCGCCTTCCACGAGGTCGGCCGGGCGGCGATCATGGCCGATCCCGACTGGCGCGGTGGCGCCTACGAGGCGGCGGGGGTGCGACCGGAGAAGGGCCTGGCCGTGGCGCGCATGGCCGCCCACATCACCTACCTTTCCGAGGCGGCCCTGCAGCGGAAGTTCGGTCGCGAGCTGCAGCGCGACGGCCTGTCCTGGGGCTTCGAGACCGACTTCCAGGTGGAGAGCTACCTGCGCCACCAGGGGACCAGCTTCGTCGATCGGTTCGACGCCAACTCCTATCTCTACATCACCCGGGCCCTGGACTATTTCGACCTCGCCGCGGCCTATGACGGTCAGCTGGCGGGGGCCTTCGCCCGGGCGCGGGACGTGCGTTTCTGCGTCCTGTCCTTCTCATCGGACTGGCTCTACTCCACCGCAGAGAGCCGGGACGTGGTGCGGGCCCTCAACGCCGCCGGCTGCCGGGCCAGCTTCGTCGAGATCGAGACCGACAAGGGCCACGACGCCATCTTCCTGGACGAGCCGGCCCTGGACTCCGCCCTGCGCGGCTTCCTGGCCTCGGCGGCGGAACGGCGGGGGCTGGCGTGACGGCGGCCCTGCGCGAGGACTTCCGCGAGATCCTGCGTCTGACGCCGGCCGGCGCCCGGGTGCTGGACGTGGGCTGCGGCGAGGGGGACCTCCTGGACCTCCTGGCCCGCGAGCGCGGCGTCGACGGCCAGGGGCTGGAGATCTCCGCCCAGGGGGTCGCCGCCTGCCTGGCCCGGGGCCTGGCCGTCGTGCAGGGCGACGCTGACCGCGACCTCGACAGCTTTCCCACCCGGGCCTTCGACATGGCCATCCTGTCCAAGACCCTGCAGCAGATGCGCGACCCCCGGCACGTGGTGTCGGAGCTCCTGCGCATCGCCGACCGGGCGGTGGTGAGCTTCCCGAACTTCGGCCACTGGCGGGTGCGCTGGGCCCTGCTCGCCCGGGGCCGGATGCCCGAGACCCGCACCCTGCCCAACCCCTGGTGGTCCACGCCGAACATCCACCTGTGCACCCTGCACGACTTCCTGGCCCTCACCGACGACCTGGGGCTTGTGATCGAGTCCTGCGCGGCCCTCTCGGAAGGCCGACCGGCCCGGCCCATCGACCCCCGCTCCGTGCTGGAGAACTGGCGGGCCGAGGCGGCCGTCTTCGTGCTGCGGCGGGGCGGCTGAGCCCAGATCGCCAATTGCTCCCCCAAGAGGGAGCTGTCAGCGAAGCTGACAGAGGGGGTCTGCGGCGCCTCAGCTGACCCCCTCCGCCGCGCTACGCGCGCCACCTCCCCCTGGGGGGAGGAATTGGAGTCTGCAGCGCTTCTGAAGTCCTAGCCCGCGATGGCCGCGGCGTCGGCTTCGCCGGTGCGGATGCGCAGAGCCTTCTCGAGGTCCATGACGAAGATCTTGCCGTCGCCGATCTTGCCGGTGTTGGCGCTGCGGGTGATGGCCTCGACCACGGCGTCGGCGATGTCGGTGGGCACGGCGATCTCCAGCTTGACCTTGGGCAGGAGCTTCACCTCGTATTCCGCGCCCCGGTAGACCTCCGTCTTGCCCCTCTGGCGCCCATAGCCGCGGACCTCCGTGACGGTCAGGCCCGACGCTCCGGCCTCGGTGACCGCCTCGAGGACGGCGTCCAGGCGGCTCGGCTTGATCACGGCGACGATCATCTTCATGGGCGGCCCTCCAGGTGCATGGACCGGACAGTAACGCCGAACCTGGCCGGCGGCCAAGACTCGCTGAGACTCAGCGCTCCGCCAGGGCCAGGAGGTACTGGCCGTAGGCGGTCTTCGACAGGGCCTCGCCGGACCGGCGGACCTGATCGGCGTCGATGAAGCCGTTGAGGAAGGCGATCTCCTCCAGGCAGGCGATCTGCAGGCCCTGGCGCTTCTGGAGGGTGCGGACCAGCTCGCCGGCCTCCAGCAGGCTGTCGTGGGTGCCGGTGTCCAGCCAGGTGAAGCCGCGGTCCATCTTCTGCACGTAGAGGTCGCCGCGCTCCATGTAGAGCCGGTTGAGGTCGGTGATCTCCAGCTCGCCGCGGGTCGAGGGCCGCACCTTGCGGGCCAGGTCGACGACGTCGCGGTCATAGAAATAGAGGCCGGTGACCGCCTGGCGGGAGCGCGGGCGGTCGGGCTTTTCCTCCAGGCTGAGGGCTCGGCCGGCGCCGTCCAGCTCGACCACCCCGTAGGCCTCGGGCTTCTCCACCTCGTAGGCGAAGATGGTGGCGCCGGTCTCGCGGGAGGCGGCGGCGTCCAGCAGGCCGGACATGCCGGCCCCGAGGAAGATATTGTCCCCCAGGATCAGGGCGGCCGGGTCACCGGCCAGGAAATCCTCGCCGATCAGGAAGGCCTGGGCCAGGCCTTCCGGACGGGGCTGGACGGCGTAGGCCATGCGCACGCCGAACTGCGAGCCGTCGCCGAACAGACGCTGGTAGTTCCCGAGGTATTCCGGGGAGGAAATGATCAGGATGTCCTGGATCCGCGCCTGCATGAGGACGGACAGGGGGTAGTAGATCATCGGCTTGTCGTAGATCGGCAGGAGCTGCTTGTTCACCGCCAGGGTGGCGGGGTGCAGCCGCGTGCCGGCGCCGCCCGCCAGGATGATGCCCTTCATGCGCGGTTCCCCTCCTCCTGGGCGGCGGCGATCAGCCGGCCGACCACTTCGTCAGCCGCTTCCGTCCAGGGACGCGGCGCAAGGTCGAATGTGCGGGTGAACCGCGTGGTGTCCAGCCGGGAGTTCGCCGGGCGCCGCACCGGGGTGGGCCAGTCGGATGAGGCGATGGCCGAGAGCGCCGGAACCTTCAGGCCCGCCGCCGCCGCCCGTTCAAACACCCGCGAGGCCAGGCCGAACCAGGTGGTCTCGCCCCCGCCGGCGAAGTGGAAGACGCCGGAAGGCGCAACAGGGTCGCCGAGTCGGGCGCAGACAGCGCCAACTGCAGCGGCGATATCGAGGGCCGAAGTCGGGCAGCCAACCTGATCATCCACCACCGAGAGGGTCTCTCGCTCGGCGCCGAGACGCAGCATCGTCCGGACGAAGTTGTTCCCCCAGGGGCTGAAGACCCAGGCGGTTCGCAGGATCACGTGACGCGGGTTGAGCGCGGCCACAGCGATCTCACCCGCCGCCTTGGAGGCGCCGTAGACGCTCACCGGTCCGACCGGGTCATCCTCGCGGTAGGGCCGGTCGAGCCCGCCGTCGAAGACATAGTCGGTGGAGATGTGGATGAGGGGAAGGCCCCGCTCTGCGCTGGCTCGCGCGAGGGCTGCGGGGCCGCGCGCATTGGCCGCCCAGGCCTCGGCGGCGTGGGCCTCAGCCGCATCCACCGCTGTCCAGGCGCCTGCGTTGACGATGGCCGCCCAGGGGCGGGCGTTGACCCAGCGCGCCACCGAGGCGGCGTCGGCCAGGTCCAGCTCGGCCCGGGAAGGAGCCACGACCTCGAAGCCCGGAGGCGGGGCCTCACGCAGGGCGCGGCCGACCTGACCGGAACCGCCGGTAAGCAGAATGGCGCGAAGGCCGGAGCCAGTCATGGCGAAGCTTCAGGCCGCCCGACCCGGGGGGACGGGCGCAGCGCCCGATCAGCCCTCGGCGCCGTCGTCCGCCGCGGCCGAGGCGCTCGCCCGCTCTGCAGCGGTCATCTGGCGCTCGGCGATCCGCGCCGACTTCCCGCGACGGTCGCGCAGGTAGTAGAGCTTGGCCCGACGCACGACGCCGCGGCGCTTGACCTCGATGCTCTCGATGTTGGGCGAGTGGATCGGGAAGATCCGCTCGACGCCTTCGCCGAAGGAGATCTTGCGGACCGTGAAGCTCTCGTTGATGCCCTGTCCCTGGCGGGCGATGCAGACGCCCTCGTAGGCCTGGACGCGCTCCCGCTCGCCTTCCTTGATGCGGACGTTGACGCGGAGGGTGTCGCCGGGGCGGAAGGCCGGGATGGCGCGCTTGGCGGCCAGACGGTCGGCTTCTTCCTTTTCCAGTTCCTGGATCAGGTTCATGGGTCAGTCCTTTCGTACCGGGCTTTACTCGCCCTTTGCCTGTTGATTGGCGAGCCAGGCGGCCCAGAGGTCCGGACGCCGTTCCCGCGTAGCGCGCTCCCGCTCCGCCCGGCGCCAGTCGGTCACCTGGGCGTGGTGGCCGCTGAGCAGGACTGGCGGAATTTCAAGCCCCTCGAACGTCCGCGGTCGCGTGTACTGCGGATGCTCCAGGAGCCCGTCCTCGAAACTCTCTTCACTGAGGCTCTCCGCCTGGCCGAGGACGCCGGGCACGAGCCTTACGCAGGCCTCGATGGTCACCAGGGCCGCCGCCTCGCCGCCGGCGAGGACCGCGTCTCCGACCGAGACCTCCTCGAACCCCCGGGCGTCGAGCACCCGCTGGTCCACCCCCTCGAACCGACCCGCCAGGACGATGAGTCCCGGCCCTTCGGCCCACTTACGGACACGCGCCTGAGTCAGGGGCCGACCCCTGGCGCTCATGTAGAGAAGCGGGCGTTCGCGCCGCTCGACGCTGTCGAGCGCCGAGGCGATGACGTCCGCCCGCATCACCTGCCCCGGTCCGCCCCCTGCGGGGGTGTCGTCGAGGAAGCCGCGCTTATCCTTGGAAAAGCCCCGAATGTCCAGCGTTTCCAGGGACCAGAGTCCCGCCTCGCGCCAGGCGGTCCCGATCAGGGAAACGCCTAGCGGCCCGGGAAAGGCCTCGGGGAACATGGTCAGGACGGTGACCTCGAAGGGCGCGGCGC
>NZ_JADBZL010000033.1:0-5046 GCF_020402505.1 Phenylobacterium sp.
AGGGGGACCCCGTGGGCCATGCAGGCGCGGGCGACGGCGAAGGTCTCCATGTCCACCATGTCGGCGTCGATGGCGTCGTAGGCGGCTCCGGAGATCACCGCCCCGCCGGTGGACAGGCGCACGGCGGGCAGGTCGGGCAGCAGGACCTGCAGCGGCAGTTCGCGGGGCAGGTCGAGATAGGGGGTCAGGCCCGCAGGGATGCCAAGGGGCGAGGCGTCGATGTCGCGATAGCTGACGCTCGCGACCTGGTAGACCCCGGTCTGCTCCAGGCTCCGCGAGCCGGCCGAACCCAGGCAGACGGCCAGGTCCGGTGTCTCGCCCCGGGCCTCCAGGCGGGCCAGGGCGGCGCCGGCGGCAAGACCGGCCTCCACCGGTCCCACACCGGTCATCAGGGGCGTAAAGCGGGCGCGAAGGGCCGGGCCGTATTCGGGCGGCGCGGCCATGATGAAGAGAATGCGGCGATTGCCCGCCCTGACGAGTTCCATGAATGCACTCTGCCCCGGATCGTCCCTGGCGTCAGCCCGGGGGCGTGCGAAAAACGGGGAGGCCTCAGGCCCGCCGGCAACGCTCCGAGCAGTACTTCACCTCGTCCCAGACCTTCTCCCACTTCTTGCGCCAGGCGAAGGGGCGCCCGCACACCGGGCAGGTCTTGGTGGGCAGGTCGGCCTTGCGCCGCGCCTTCACAGGCCCAGTTCCGCCAGGCAGGCGGCGGCGTCGGCGCGTAGTTCCTGCCGCCGGTCCTCGCCCATGCGCTCCAGGGTGCGGACCGACTGGGCCATGCGGGGGTTGGAGGCGAACCGGGTCGCATGGCGGTCGATGAAGTCCCAGTAGAGCCGGTTGAAGGGGCAGGCGCCGGTCCCGCTGCGCGCCTTCACGTCGTAGGCGCAGCCGGCGCAGTAGTCCGACATGCGGTTGATGTAGGAGCCGCTGGCCGCATAGGGCTTGGAACCCAGGAGGCCGCCGTCGGCGTATTGGCTCATGCCGATGGTGTTGGGTGCCTCCACCCACTCGAAGGCGTCGGCATAGGCGCCCAGGTACCATTCGTGCAGGACGTGCGGGTCCACCCCGGCAAGAAGGGCGAAGTTGCCCGTCACCATCAGCCGCTGGATATGGTGGGCGTAGGCCAGGTCGAGGGTCTGGCCGATGGCGGCCTTCAGGCAGGCCATGTCAGTCTGTCCCGTCCAGTAGAAGTCCGGCAGGGGCCGCCGGGCCTCCAGGGCGTTGCGGAAGACATAGGCCGGGCCCTCCCGCCAGTAGACGCCCCGCACATACTCTCGCCAGCCGATCACCTGCCGGATGAAGCCCTCGGCCGCGTTCAGGGGAACCCCGCCCCCCCGCCAGGCCGTTTCCACAGCCTTGCAGACCTCAAGCGGCTCCAGAAGGCCGATGTTGAGATACGGCGAGAGAACCGCATGGTGCAGGTAGGGCGAGGCCTGAAGCATGCCGTCCTGGTCGTCCCCGAAGCGGGGCAAGGCGACCTCCAGGAAGTGCGCCAGGCTGGCCTGGGCCTGCTCCCGGGTCACGGCGAACCGGAAGTCATCAAGGCCGCCGAAGCCGTCGGGAAAGCGCCTCGCCACCATCTCGAGAACCGCCTGGGTCCCGGCGTCGGGGTCGTGCCGCAGGGGCTCGGGCAGGAAGAGGCCGCCGGCCGGCGGGGCCCGGTTCTCGGCGTCGAAGTTCCAGCGTCCGCCGGCGGGCGCCTCGCCCTCCATCAACAGGCCGGTGCGACGACGCATCTCGCGGTAGAAGAACTCCATGCGCAGGGCCTTGCGTCCCTCCGCCCAGGTCTCGAAGTCGGCATGTGAGGCGATGAACCGGTCGTCCTCGATCACGGTCACCGGAACGCCCAGGGCGGCGGCCCAGCCGTCAGCCTCCAGCTTTAGGCGCCATTCCCCCGGCTCCGTCAGAAAGACCGCCGAGGCGCCATGCCGGCGCACCGCCCGCTCCAGCTCGCCGCCCAGGGTCCCGGTATTGCCCTCATCGTCCAGCGCCACATAGTCGACCCGCCAGCCCGCCGCCCTGAGGCGTGCTGCGAAATGGCGCATGGCCGCCAGGACCAGGACGATCTTCTTGCGGTGGTGCCGGACATAGGTCGCCTCGCCCATGACCTCGGCCATCAGCACGACGGTCTGCGAGGGATCGCATCTCCGAAGGGAGGAGAGGGAGTCGCTGAGCTGGTCCCCGAGGATCAGGACAAGGTCGGTCATACGCCGACTATGCCATGAACCGGCCGGCGGGGAATCCGGTGACGCCCATCGATCCCTCACCCCCTTTTAGAGAATCTGAACCAAAATCCACATAATGCCTAGTTGTGAGATGGGTGATTAAGCCCGAAGGAGCAGGTCTCATCATCTCGCGTTCTGGGGGTTTCCGTGCGCAATCTTCTTCTTGGCGGCGTCGCTGCACTGGTCCTGGGGGTTCTGGTCGGGGCTCCGGAGGCCTGCGCCGCGTCTGCCCCCGAGGCCCCGGATTCGGCGTCGGAGGGGGCCTCTTCGGCCCTGGACGAGGTGATCGTCACTGCGCGCCGGCGGTCGGAGGCGGCCCAGGACATTCCGGTCGCGGTCTCCGTCCTGACCGCCTCACGGATCGAGGACGCCGGTGTCTTCACAGTCGGCCGGCTCCAGCAGCTGTCGCCCAGTTTCCAGTATTTCTCTTCCAATCCGCGGAACACGACGGTCAACATCCGCGGCCTTGGCGTGCCGTTCGGCCTGACCAGCGACGGTTTCGAGCAGGGCGTCGGCGTCTATGTGGACGACGTCTATTACGCCCGGGCGGCCGCGGCGACCTTCGACTTCCTGGACGTCGCCCAGGTGGAGGTGCTGCGCGGTCCGCAGGGAACCCTCTATGGCAAGAACACCACGGCCGGCGCCATCAACATCACGACGGAGGCGCCGACCTTCGCCTTCGAGGCCAAGGGGGAGGTCACCCTTGGCGACCTGGACTTCCGACAGGTCAAGGGGGCGATCTCCGGACCCCTGACAGAGACCGTTGCGGGGCGTTTCGCCCTGTCCTCGACCTCCCGGCGCGGGACGATCTGGAACGTCAGGACCCAAACCTGGGTGAACAGCCAGGACAACCTGGGGCTCCGCGGCCAACTCCTGATCCGGCCAAGGGCCGGCCTCGATATTCTGCTCGCCGCAGATTACAGCGCCCAGGATCCTGAATGCTGCGCACAGATCTACGTCCGGACCGGCGCGACCCAACGACCCCTTGCGCGCCAGTACGCCGCCCTGGCCGCCGCACAGGGCTACGCCGTTCCCAGCACCAACGCCTTTGACCGGCGCACCGATCTCGACGCCAGCCTGAACGCCGGCAACATCATCGGCGGGGCTTCGGCCCGGGTGAAGTGGGACGTCGGGACGGGGACCCTGACCTCGGTCACCGCCTGGCGCTTCTGGGACTGGAAACCTGAGAACGACCGGGACTTCCTCGGCCTGTCCATCGTCCGCAGGTCCCAGAACCCCTCCCAGCAGGACCAGTACCAGCAGGAGATCCGATTTGACGGCTCCAGCGGTGATTTCGACTACGTCGCCGGCCTCTTCGCCTTCCACCAGCGGATCGACACCCAGGGGACGGAGGAACAGGGCGCCAACGCCAGCCGCTGGACCCTCACGGGCGCCTTGGCCGCCAACCCTGCTGTGCTGGATGGCCTGGTGGCGCGCAACACCCAATGGCTGACAAACACCAGCGCCGCCCTCTTCGGACAGGTCAGCTGGAAGGTGACCGAGGCCCTGACCCTGCAGCCCGGCCTGCGCATCAACTACGATGAGAAGGAGGGCTACTACCTGCGCCGGGTCTTCGACGGACAGGGCGCCCCGGTCCTCTTCGGCCAGACCGATCCCGTCAAGGTCGCCCAGCGCAGCGTCTACGCCCCCCAGCAGAGCGCGCCGCGCTTCAGCGACTGGAACCTCAGCTACGACCTGACCGCCAGCTATCGGTTCACTGGTCACATCCTCGGTTACGCGACCTACGCCAAGGCCTTCAAGACGGGCGGGATCAACCAGAACGGCCTGCCCACGGATGCGGCGGGCAATCCTATCCTGGCGGCCGGAACGATCCGTCCCGAGGACGTCAATCACCTTGAGGCGGGGCTGAAGACCCGGTTCCCCGGCCTCGACGCCATCGTCAACCTGGCCCTCTTCCGCACAGAGATCCGGGACTACCAGGCCACTGTCACCAACGGCCAACTGGGGGTGCTGCGTGGCTATCTCGCCAACGCCGGGCGGGTGCGCAGCCAGGGCGCCGAGATCGACGCCTCGATCGCGCCGACGGCGTTCTTCAGCGCCTACGTCAACGCCGCCTGGACCGACGCCCGCTATGTCCGGTTCGTCGATGCGCCCTGCCCGCCGGAGCTGTCGGGCGGGATATCGGCGGCGGCCGGGCAGGCGCCCAGCGCACCCGGGACGCCCGGTGGGATCAGCCCGGCGAACTGCGACATCTCCGGCTCGCGTCTGCCGGGCGTTTCGGAGTGGGCCTTCACCTATGGCGTCGAGACCCGCCGGCCGGCCGCGCTCTTCGGCCGGCAGGGAGAGGTCTATCTGGGCCTCGACGGGTCCTGGAGATCGGACTTTTCCTCCAACGCCTCGCCATCCGCCTACACGAACGTGAAGGCCTACGGCCTGGTGGGCCTGCGCGCTGGATTCCGGGCCGAGGAGGGCCTGGAGGTCTTCGCCTGGGTCCGCAACGCCCTCGACGCCGAGTACTACGAGTTCCTCGCCGTCGGACCGGGAAACACCGGCCTCATCGCCGGCCAGCCCGGCGATCCCCGCACTGTAGGCCTGACCCTGCGCCTGTCCCGCTGAGCCGGCGCCCCTACCAGGGCACGGTCCGGCCCTCGGCGTCGAAGAAGCCTCCGTTGGCGTCGGAGGGCAGGGTGTCCAATACGGCCAGGAGCTTGCCCGCCGCCGTCTCCGGGCTCTGGGCCTTGGGGGCGTCGCCGACGAAGGGCGCGGAGAGGGCGGTGGCCACCGTACCCGGATGAAGGGCGACGCAGAGGGCCTCGGGGTTGCGCCGGGCCAGCTCGATCGCGGCGGTGCGGACCAGCTG
>NZ_JADBZL010000034.1:0-5252 GCF_020402505.1 Phenylobacterium sp.
CTCCAGAACGATCGCTGCGCGCACCTCGTTGATTTCCTTTGTGCCATGCGTGGCCTCGCCGAGCCCGACGATCTTCGTGGCCGGGCTGAAGATCCAGGCGGGGAGGGCCGCGGCGGAGTCCGGGGTCAGGCGCCCCGTCGCCGGATCCAGGAGCAGGGGGCGCATCGCCGCCTCGAGGTCGCCCTGGGCGGCGCCGAGGGGGCTGTCGCCGGGAACCGGACTGCAGCTGTCGGCGGCGGGCCGCCGGGTCCCGTCCGCCCGGAACGCCGCCAGAGATCCGGCGAGGGCCGCCGCGCCAAGCGCTCTCAGACCCGCCCTTCGCGCGAGGGACAGGGGCGCCTCGCCTTCGCGACTCGGCCCACCGCCGAGGAGATTCTCCGGGCCGGGTTCACCCATGGACGTTCATCCTGCGATAGGGATAGCCGGAGCCCGTCCTTCGGAGAAGGATCGAGGCGGCCGGCGCCGCAGGTGACGGAGAGGGGGCGGAGGCGGGGGCGCTGCGGGGGTGGTCATCCTGACGTCGCCGACAATCTTGGGGGCCTTGAGGCGGTTGACGTCGTTGACCCGGCGCCAGATCAGGAACAGGTCCACCAGCCAACGGATGCCGCAGCCGCCAAAGATCAGCGGCTTCCGGATCTCGACGCCGATGTCGGTCACCATGAAGCGATCGACCCCCATCGCCCCGACCGGCGCCGACAGGACAAAGACCGGGGTGCAGCCCTTCTTCTCAGAAGCGAACTGGGAATTGAACAGGAAATCTGGCCGCTCGTTCAGGTCCCGGATCAGCATCCGCGGTCCGGGGAAGGTGAATTCAGCCATGGGAGTGTCTGCGTTCTCCGGCGTGAAGTTCGACGAGGCTCGCCGCTGCGAGCGGCCTGAGCGGGATGTGGACACGGGCGGCGGCCAGACGAAACAGGCAGCCTGGCGCATGGACGAGCGGGGGGGGGGCCGTGGCTGAGGGCCCAGGCCGCCACAGCGGGCGCGACGTCCGACGAATTTCTCCAAACCTTTCCCCGCCTCAGTAGGTCCGAACGTACCAGTCGTCGACGTTGGACAGCGTCTCGAATTTCCGGCGGTAGCCCTTCGAGGCGAGGAAATCGTGGATCTCCTGTCGCTTGGACGTGTGGTTGTGCTCCACCGTGATCAGCCGGATCTCCCAGGCGCTGAAGTCGAGGGCCTGGAGGATGTCGAGCTCGGAGCCTTCCGTGTCGATGGACAGGTAGTCGATGCGCCGCGGCGCGCGCCAGTGCGCCAGGAGGTCATTGAGAGAGACGGTGGTCACCTCGTAGCGCTGCCCCTCCGCCCGGGTGCCGGCCAGGCTGTCGCCCTGGGAATAGGCGTCGATGGTGGAGTGGGCGGCGATGGCCGGCTGGTTGAAGGTGAGGGTCTCCCCGGTGCGGGTCCAGACGCAGCGGTCGTCGATGAAGCAGGCCCGGTTGCGCCGCAGGGCCGGGTACCAGATGCGCGCCGGCTCGGCGAGGACGCCGTTCCAGCCCAGCCGCGTCTCCAGCGCCCGGGTGTTGGAGAACTTGATCCCGTCCGTCGCCCCGAACTCCACGAAGAAGCCGCCGTGGCGCATCTTCGTCTCGTAGGCCACCCAGAGGTCCTGCAGGAACTGGCCGTGGCTCCAGGCGGCGTTGTCCATGCAGAACTGGAGGAAGGCGATCTGCTCGTCCCTGGCCGGATCGGAATCCCTGAGGCCGACCATGAGCAGAAGGAAGTCGGCGCGGCTGATGGCCACCATATCGGTCGTTCTCCCTTCGGCCTGAGGACAAGGCCTAACACGGCGCGGGCGCGCCGGGGAGACGGGACTTGCGGGCGAAGGTCCGAGAGTCCAGGCGGCCGACACCCATCGGCTCCCCGGCTTGACGATTGATTGATTTGCCCCGCCCCTGGAACCCGACCAGTGTTGCGCCATCACGGACGGGAACGGGGGACTCCATGCTGGTCTCACAGATTCTTCGGGCCAAGGGCGATGCGGTGTTCACCGTCACGCCTGAAGACACGGTCGGCCAGGTCGCCGAGCTCCTTCACTCCAGACGCGTCGGCGCCCTTGTGGTGACGCAGGGCGATCGCGTGGCGGGCATTGTCTCGGAGCGCGACATCGTCCGGGCTGTGGCCGGCGGCGACGAAAAGGTCACGGCGCGCCCGGTCTCCGCCTACATGACGGCGGACGTGGTGTTTGCAGGCCCGGGCGAAACCGTCGATTCCCTGCTCACGCGCATGACCGACCGGCGCATCCGCCACCTGCCGGTCGTCCAGGCCGGGCGGCTGGTCGGGATCGTTTCCATCGGCGACCTGGTGAAATGGAAGATCTCCGAGGTCGAAGCCGAGGCGGACGGCCTGAAGGCCTATATCGCCGGGAGCTGAGCCGAAGGGGACTTCCTGGTGGAGCCGAGGAGCTACACCACGTCCGGGGACACGACCGCTGATGCTGCGGGGAAGGGTCTTCTATCTTCGGCTCAGAGTGCCCAGAGCCTTGGAGCAGACAGTCGGGCGGACACGTCTGAGCGAGATATGCGGAAATTTGCACATGGCTAAATGTGCAAGAATTTGCACACTTATTGATGTGAAGATATTTGCACATCGTGCAATGTGAGATAAATTGCACATCAAGTGATGTGAGGGAATTTGCACATGGCGAGAGACATGATCATCACGACGCCTCGCGAACTCGGCCTCGCCATGCGCGACCGCCGTAAAGCTCTCGGCCTCGATCAGGTCGAACTCGCGAAGCTGATCGGCGCCAGCCGCCGATGGGTTATCGACGCTGAGAGCGGCAAGTCTGCGTCTCTCCCGTTCCTGCTGCGCGCGCTCCGCGCGCTGAAGATGCAGATGAAGTTCTCCGCTGACGACGAACTTCCTCGCTCAACACAACAGACCCTACCCGCCATCGACCTTGATGAGGTGATCGCTCGCGCACGGCGATCAACGTCATGAGTTATCTGGTCGTCCTGATGAACGGCGTGGAAGCTGGACGTCTCGACTACGAGCGAGGCCGTCTGATCTTCACCTACGCAGAGCACTGGCGCGAGCAGGAAGGCGCCATTCCACTCTCCTTCTCGATGCCGCTAACCGTCGCGAGCTACGCGGGCGCCGAAGTCGGCGCCTTCGTCTGGGGGCTGCTGCCCGACAATGAGCAGATCATTCAGGAATGGGCGCGTCGCTTCCATGTGAGCCCACGCCAGCCATTCGGCCTGATCGGAGCGGTCGGTGAAGACTGCGCCGGGGCTGTGCAGTTCGTTGACCCGGATCGGATCGCCGCCGTCGTCAGCGGCGAGGTCGATGGCGTCGAGTGGCTGACGGAGGCGGAGGTCGGTGAGCGTCTGGCCGGGCTTCGGACGAACCGGGGGGCATGGCGTCGGGCAGGTGACGGGGGCCAGTTCAGCCTTGCGGGCGCCCAACCTAAGATCGCGCTGCTTCGGCAGGACGACAGATGGGGAATTCCGCAAGGACGGGTCCCAACGACCCACATCCTGAAACCCCCGTCCGCCGACCTCGAAGCCCAAGCAGAGAACGAGCACTTCTGCCTGTCCGTCTTGGGGCGGCTTGGCCTTCCAGTCGCGCAATCGGCAGTGCAGACCTTCGGCGGTGAAGTGGCCATCGTCGTCGAGCGATACGACCGCGTTCCCACGCCGAACGGCGTCATTCGCATCCATCAAGAGGACTTCTGTCAGGCCCTCGGCGTGTCGCCGGATCGAAGATACCAGAACGAAGGCGGCCCCGGCCTCCGCGAGATCATCAACCTGCTCCGACAGGTTTCGTCCGCCCCGCAGGAGGATGTCGAGACCTTCGTAGATGCCGCCATCTTCAACTGGATAGTTGGCGGCTCTGACGCCCATGCGAAGAACTTCTCGCTCTTGCATGCTGGCAGCGGTCGCGCCCGTTTGGCGCCGATCTACGATGTGGCCAGCGTCCTCCCCTACGCGCCACAGGTCCAACTCCAAGATGTGAAGCTCGCCATGAAAATTGGCGGCGAATACCGACTGAGCGAGATCGGCATCCGCCATTGGGTGAAGTTCGCGGACGAGAACGGGATCGACTTCGATCACGTCCGATCCCGCACCGCGTCCATGGCCGACCAGTTGCCCGATCTCGCGAAGACCGTCCGCGACGAGATCGCGAAGGCGGGGGCAGCGCACCCTTTGCTCGACAAGCTGACCACGGTCTTTGTGGACCGCTCCGCATGGGTGAAGACTCAGTTGGAGAAGGCCCAGCAACCCGGCTAAGGCCAGACTGGGGCTCTATGCGATAGCCAGCTAACGTATGGACCAACATCTTACGCCATGCGCTACCCAGGATGCGTATGGAGCCGTACCCCGCGCCATACGTCAGGTAGCTGGTTCAGCCGCCAAGCGCCCCAAGTCGAGCCCCGGATAGGCGACCTTCTCAATCGCGGCCTTGAGGGCCTCCACCCAATAGCCCCGCCCGTAGGCCGCCGCCGTCTCGCTGCCGTCCTTACCGCTACCCGAGGCCCAGCCGCCGAGGGCGAGGGCGATCTCGTGGTCGATACGGGTCTCGCGGAGCGCGTCCCGGTAGCAATGCCGGAACGAGTGGAAGCAGGTCCTCGGTCGGGCCGCGCCCGCCTTGGCGAGGAACCGGCGAAACCACTTCGAGAACGGGTCGCTGAAGTAGCCTGTGCTGCTCGCCTGAAGCTCGGCGAAGAGCTTCCTCCCGCCCGCCGCGCGACGGGCTTCTACGCACGTGATGAAGCCCATCTCTCGCAGGGCCGAATGGATCGGCACCAGCCGTTCGCTGCTGGCCGTCTTGAGCCTCTTGTCGTTGTTCGCTGTCGCCGGTCCTGCGCTGATCGATATGCAGTCCACGCCCTCGACCGTCTGGATGTCGGCGACATCGAGTTGGCACGCTTCGTTGAGCCGCAGCCCGGCAAAGAGGGCGAGTAGCGGCACTCAGAAACGACCGCGACGTGGACGCTCGGGTCCGGGCTGAGCGAAGCCGAGCCAGTCGTCGGTGCAGCCGGTGTAGAGCGGTGCATTGAAGATCGAGCGTAGCTGTTCATTCGAGAACGGTAGCCGCTTGTCGCGGCGCCAGACGGGATCGACCACGCGCAGACCTCGGGCGGGGTTGCGGTCGATCCAACCCTCGTTGACCGCGAAGTTGAACAGGGTGATCTTCCCCCGAAAAAGTGGACGGGGTTAAGCCGCTCTGCGTTCGGCCTCGGCTGGACTGATGTATCCGAGAGCCGAGTGCAGGCGACGGGGATTGTAGAAGCCCTCGATGTATTGGAACAG
>NZ_JADBZL010000035.1:0-13342 GCF_020402505.1 Phenylobacterium sp.
CCCGAGACGCCGCGCGTGCTGTTCATCGCCGACGCCGGACCCGAGGTCGGCGGCGGTCACCTCATGCGCAGCCTGACCCTGGCCGAGGCCCTCAGCGTGCGCGGCGCGGCCTGCGCCTTCCTGGCTTCACCACAGAGTGCACCCCTGCTGGACACCTTCGCCCCCGCCATGTCGCGGATCGAAGCTGCGGGCGCGGACCGCAACGCCCTCGCCGCCGCCCTTGCCGGTCAGGGCTTCGACGCCCTGGTCTTCGATCATTACGGACTGGCCCGTCCTGACCATGACGCCCTCGCGGGCGGGCGCGCCAGTCTGGTCATCGACGACCTGGCGAACCGGCCCCTCGGCGGGGACGTGGTTCTGGATTCGGGCCCGAACCGGCGGCCTGTGGACTACACCTTGCTGACCGACGGCGACACGCGCCTCCTGCTGGGTCCGGAGTTCGCTCCGGTGCGCAGCCGCTTCGCCGCCGCTCGCGCCTCTTCCCTCGCCCGCCGGAGCGGTCCCGTCCGCCGGGTTCTGGTGACCATGGGGTTGACGGATGTCGGCGGCGTAACCAGCCGCGTCGTCGACCGGCTGCGGCCGAGGCTGGGCGACGTGGTCATCGACATCGCCCTCGGCGGCCAGGCGCCGAGCCTGCGGCCCCTCACGCGCATGGCCAGCCATGACCGGCGACTGCGCCTGCATATCGACGCCACGGACATGGCCACCCTGCTGCACGACGCCGACTTCGTGATCTCGGCGGCCGGATCCACCGTCTGGGAGATCTGCACCCTGGGACTGCCGGCGGCGATTGTCGTCGTGGCCGAGAACCAGCGCGCCGCCGCAGGGGCGCTGACCGACAGGGGCGCCGCTCTGGTGGTCGACGCCGCAGACGCCGCCTTCGAAGGCGCGCTGGACAGGGCGATCATGCGGCTTGTTACGGACGCGGCGCAGCGGGCCCATCTGTCGGAGGCCGCCGCGGCCATCTGCGACGGTCAGGGCGCCGGCCGGGCGGCGGAAGCCCTTCTCCAGGCGATCGCCCAGAAGACGCCGGCGCCCTGAGACCCTGACATCGGGAAGGGCGGCTCATTCCGGGTGTCTCCGGCTCCCTGATCATGACCTTGGAGTCGAGCCGCGCCGCCGGAGTCGCATACGGTCGGAATCTGCCCTAAAGGGACGAAATGCCTGACTCCACGCCCCGTTCCGTCCGCTGCCTGATCGTCGGCTCCGGTCCTGCCGGATACACCGCCGCCGTCTACGCCGCCCGCGCCCTCCTGAAGCCGGTGCTGATCCAGGGCCTGCAGCCCGGCGGCCAGCTCACAATCACCACCGATGTGGAGAACTATCCGGGCTTCGCCGACGTCATCCAGGGACCCTGGCTGATGGAGCAGATGCAGGCCCAGGCCGAGCATGTCGGGACCGAGATCATCAACGACATCGTCGTCTCTGCGGACCTGTCGTCGCGGCCCTTCCGGCTGGTTTGCGACAGCGGCCAGGTCTGGCTGGCCGAGACCCTGATCATCGCCACCGGCGCCCAGGCCCGGTGGCTCGGTCTGGAAAGCGAGCAACGGTTCCAGGGCTTCGGAGTCTCGGCCTGCGCGACCTGTGATGGCTTCTTCTACCGCGGCAAGGAGGTCGTGGTGGTCGGCGGCGGCAACACCGCCGTGGAGGAAGCCCTCTTCCTGACCAGCTTCGCTTCCAAGGTCACCGTGGTGCACCGGCGCGACAGCTTCCGCGCGGAGGCCATCCTGCAGGAGCGCCTGTTCGCCAACCCCAAGGTCGAGGTGGTCTGGGATCACGAGGTGGAAGAGGTGCTGGGCCAGACCGACCCTCTGGGCGTGACCAGCGTGCGGCTGAAGTCGACCCGGACCGGCGAGACCCGCGAACTCGCCTGCGACGGGGTCTTCATCGCCATCGGCCACGCCCCGGCCTCGGCCCTGTTCGCGGGGCAGCTGGAGATGGACGCCAGCGGCTATCTGAAGGTCCGCGCCGGGACGGCCGCAACCGCCATCCGAGGGGTCTTCGCCGCAGGAGACGTCACTGACGACGTTTACCGGCAGGCGGTGACGGCGGCGGGCATGGGCTGCATGGCGGCGCTGGAGGCCGTGCGTCTCCTGGCGGAGGAGGATCACGCCTCGAGCCGGGCGGCCGCCCAGTGACCAGCCTCATCGTCAACGGCGGCCGGGCGCTGCGGGGGAGGATCATCCCCTCGGCCAACAAGAACGCCGTCCTGCCGGTGCTCTGCGCCACCCTCCTGACCGACCAGCCGGTGACGCTGCACCGGGTGCCGGACATCACCGACGTCCGGAAAATCCTCGACTTCTTCCGCAACCTCGGCTCGACCGTCGACATGGACTTTGCGGCGGGGACGCTGAGGGTGCGCCATGGGGTGGGGCTGAACCCCAAGGCCGCCCACCTGCCCCTCGGGATGCGCTCGACCCTGATGCTGATCCCGCCCCTGCTTCACCGGTTCGGGGCGGCGACCATCGAGGAAGATGCGACGGGCTGCACCCTCGGCGCCCGGGAGATCGACCCGCACATCGAAGTCCTGCAGACCTTCGGCGCGACCGTTCGGCGCGAGCCGGACGCCCTGCATATCTCCGTGCCGGGCGGATACCGGGCCGCCGACCACTGGCTGGACTACGCCTCGGTCACAACCACCGAGAACTTCATGCTCTGCGCCGCCACCGCCCTGGGACGGTCGCAGCTGACCAACGCCGCCTGCGAGCCCCACGTGCAGGAGTTCTGCGCCTTCCTGGCCCTGATGGGGGCCCGCATCGAAGGGGTCGGCGGGTCCCGCATTGTGGTCGAGGGTGTCGATCGCCTGTCCGGGGCCGAGTTCACCTTCGCCGACGACTTCCATGAGGTGGCCACCTTCCTGGCCATGGGCGCCATCACCGGCGGCGAGGTCTCGGTACGCAACGGCTCGGTGGAGCAGTTTCCCCTGCTGGACCGCACCTTCGCCAAGTTCGGCGTTGAGGTGACCCACGAAGGCGGTTGGTCCACGGCCCGCGCGCCCCACGGCCTGAAGGTGCGCGAGCCCTTCACCTCGAACATCCTGACCAAGGTCGAGGCGGCTCCCTGGCCCTACGTGCCGGCGGATCTGCTGCCGATCTTCATCGCCCTGGGCGTCCGCGCCGAGGGCTCAGTGATGTTCTGGAACAAGGTCTACGAAGGGGCCCTGGGCTGGAGCTCGGAGATCGGCAAGTTCGGGGCCCACGCCGTGCTCTGCGACCCGCACCGGCTGATCACTTACGGTGGCAAACCGCTCATGCCCGCCACGGTGGAGAGCCCCTACATCATCCGGGTGGCCATCGCCCTCTTCATGCTGGCCGCCAGCATCGAGGGGCGCTCCACCATCCTCAACGCCGCTCCCATCCAGAGGGCCCACCCGCGCTTCGTCGAGAATCTCAACGCCCTCGGCGCGGACGTGGAATGGGTGGCCGGCGACTGACCCGCTAGGAGGCCTCATCATGGCCCTGGAGATCCGCTACGCCCGCGCCGGCGATCATCCCGCCATCGGGGAGATCCTCGACGCCGCCTTCGGCGGAACCGCCGAACGCCGGATCGTCGAGCGGCTGCGCGCCGACGCCGAGTCCATGTTCGAGCTGATCGCCCTGCAGGACGGCGAACCGGTCGGCTGCATCATGTTCAGCCGCCTGTGGGCCGATAGCATGCACCTCTACTCCGCGCTGGCGCCCCTTGCGGTCCACCCGGATGTGCAGCGCACAGGGATCGGGTCGGCGCTCACCCTGCGCGGCCTGGAGGCGGCCCGCCACTTCGACGCCGCCGCCGTGCTGGTGCTGGGGCATCCGGAGTACTATCCGAAGTTCGGCTTCTCCACCGAAGCGACCGCCAAGGTCAGCGCGTCCTACTCCGGCAGTCCCGCCTTCATGGGAATCGCCCTGGTCGATGGCGCCCTGGATGAGCCTCTGATGGTGGCCTACCCGGACGCCTTCTCCGTGGATCAGGGCTGAACGCCGACGCCTGTCACCACGGGGGCTGGCTCCCCCTTCTCCAGGGCGGCGAGGGCGGCGTTGATCCGGCGGATCTCCTCCGGAGTGGGCCTCCGCCGTGTAGGCGAGAGCTGGCCGGGCGCCGGAAGGCCTGCGGACCCAGCCGCATCCGGCTCTGAGACCGTGTAGGTGCGGGTCTCGCCGGCAAGGGCCAGGGTGACCGTGCGCGGCGGCGGCGGGGCCATAAGGGCCTCGAGTCCCGCCTGGGTGCGAGGATCGACGCCGCCGAGGATGGCCGGGCTGAGCATGCCCTCACCCCCCGCATACCGGCCCGTGAAGGCGCCGGCCTCGCCGGAGGGACCCGTCCACCGGTAGAAGATATGCGCTCCGATCTGGGCCAGCTTGACCAGGGTCGGGGCCCAGTAGGGGGCCACATAGTCGGCGTGGTAATGGGTGGCCGAGCCGACTTCGCGCACCACGTGGCCCGACAGGGCGCGTCGGGCGACAGCGTCGGCGGCGCTCCAGAGAGCCGGTTCCGGCGGCCGGGCGAGAGAACCGTCGCAGGTGAAGGTGAACTGGCAGCCGGTGGGCCTTGCCGATCCCTGATAGATCACGCCGCACACGGACTTGGGGTACCCCGGATGCCGCAGCCGGTTCAGCACCACCTGCGCCACCGCCGCCTGACCTATCGCGGGCTCCCGGGCGGCCTCATAGTAGACGGCCTGGGTCAGGCAGGTCAGGGCCCGCCGGGCGTCCTCACTCCCTCCCGAGAGCTGGAAGGCCGGCATCTTCGCCAGAGGTTCGCGGGAGACGGGTCGCAGGGCGTTGATGAACCGGGCGTCTTCCGCCTCGACCCCGGCGTCTGGAGCGCCCAGCTCCAGGCGCGGCGGACGGGCCAGGTCCAGGGTCTCCCAGCCAGGGGTCAGGTCCAGCCAAGCCCGCCCGTCCCTGCGGGCCGAGGGATCGGCGAAGGACCTCAGCGTCGGCGACAGGGAGGCGAAGCGCGCTTCGAGCACCGGGTCCGAAAAGGCCTGCGCCACACTCATTTCAGGATCAGCGAGGTCGGCCGACAGCGCAGGCGGAGCCCCGCGCCCCGCGCCGGCGGCGCCGGGACCGAGCACGCCCACAAGGGCGATCAGCGCAAGGGTTCGGACCTGCCTCAGGGCGGGGGCCTCCGGTATCAGCCGGGGCGCGTCTAGCACGGATGGGCCGCTGGATCACGCGCTCTTGTCTCCGGCTATCGCCCCGGCGCTTGCCAAGGCCGGTTCGCACCCTCATATTGTCCCAAGGATATGCTCTTAATGAGCATAATTAGGAGGAGGCGTCGGGCTCATCCGGCATTTTCTCCGCCCCTCTAATGCTCACTTTGAGCAAAAGGAGTGCGTCATGTCGCTTCCGACCGCCCTCGCCGCCCACGTGCCTGAGTTCACCCCTGAAGTTCAGGCAGAGACCGCCGCCGTCTGGGAGAAGGTCCGCCGGCACGTGACGCCGATGGAATGGCGGGCCCAGGCCCCCCTCATCGCCGCCATCAACCGGCTGAAGCGGGAGCGCCGGGCGGTGATCCTGGCCCACAACTACATGACCACCGACATCTTCCATGGGGTGGGCGACTATGTCGGCGACAGCCTCGGCCTCGCGCGCGAGGCCGCCCGGGCGGACGCCGACATCATCATCCAGGCCGGCGTGCACTTCATGGCCGAGACCTCCAAGATTCTGTCACCGGACAAGCGGGTCCTGATCCCCGACCTGCGGGCCGGATGCAGCCTCGCCGCCTCGATCACCGCAGAGGATGTCCGCCTGATGCGCCAGCGCTATCCCGGCCTGCCGGTGGTGACCTATGTGAACACCTCGGCGGAGGTGAAGGCCGAGACCGACATCTGCTGCACCAGCGCCAACGCCGTGCAGGTGGTCGAACAGGCGGCCCGCGAATGGGGCGTGAACCGGGTCATCCTCATCCCTGACGAGTTCCTGGCCCGCAATGTCGCCCGCCAGACCAACGTGGGGATCATCGCCTGGCGCGGGCGGTGTGAGGTGCACGAGCAGTTTACCGCCGACGATATCCGTGAAATCCGCCAGGCCCACCCGGGCGCGGAGATTCTGGCTCATCCCGAGTGCCCGGCGGAAGTCCTGGCCGAGGCCGACTTCGCCGGGTCGACAGCGGCCATGAACGACTATGTCCTGACCCGCAAGCCCCGGCAGGTGGTGCTGATCACCGAATGCTCGATGGCCGACAATGTGGCCGCGGACGCCGTCGAGACCGAGTTTGTCCGGCCCTGCAACCTCTGCCCCCACATGAAGCGCATCACACTGGAGAACATACTGGAGGCCCTGGTCGAGGACCGCCACGAGGTCACTGTGGACCCGTCGGTGGCCCGGCGGGCGCGAGACGCCGTCCAGAGGATGATCGACCTTCCGCCCCCCGCCGTCCCGGCCCGCTATGACCTGGTCCGCGCCCGTCATCACGTCGATGTCGAGCTGATCTGACGATGGACACCCAACACTTCGACGGCGTCCTGGTGATCGGCGGAGGCCTAGCTGGTCTCTCGGCGGCCCTGGCCGCCGCGCCGCGCCGGGTGTGTCTTGTGTCGCCCGCGCCGCTGGGGGAGGCCTGCAGTTCGTCCTGGGCTCAGGGCGGAGTCGCTGCAGCCCTGTCGCCGGAGGATAGCCCCGCCTTGCACGCCGCAGACACCGTCGCCGCCGGGGCGGGACTGGTGGATCCCGACCGCGCCGCCCTTCTGGCCGCCGACGGTCCCGGAGCGGTCCGGAGGCTCGCGAGCTTCGGAGCGCCCTTCGACCGGGACCGCCAAGGAGGTTTTCTTCTCAGTCGCGAGGCGGCGCACGGCCGCGCCCGGGTGGCGCGGGTCGGGGGCGACCAGGCCGGGCGCGCCATCATGGCTGCGGTGATCGGGCGCGTCCGACAGTCAGCCCACGTCGAAGTCCTGGAAGGCTGGCGGTTGAGGGGCCTGCTGCAGGACTCTGTCGGCGCGGTCTGCGGCGCCCTCATGGAGCGCGACGGCGTCATGACTGCAATGCGCGCCGCAGCCGTGATCCTGGCCACCGGAGGTCTCGGGGGACTCTACGCTGAGACCACGACCCCTTCGGCCCTGCTGGGCGAGGGCCTGGCCGCCGCCGCCCTGGCCGGGGCGACCCTCGCCGACCCGGAGTTCGTGCAGTTCCACCCGACAGCCCTGGATATCGGCCGTGACCCGGCGCCCCTGATCACGGAGGCCCTGCGCGGGGAAGGCGCCTGGCTGGTGAACGCCGCCGGCGAGCGATTCATGACGGGCCAGCATCCTGACGGCGAACTCGCCCCCAGGGATGTCGTGGCCCGGGCCATCCATGCCGAGCGCGAGGCGGGACGGGGCGCCTTCCTGGACGCCCGCGCCGCCGTTGGCGCCCACTTCCCCACGGCCTTTCCCACCGTCTTCGAGGCATGCCGCAGCGCAGGCCTGGATCCGCGGGTCGCCCCGGTTCCGGTGGCGCCCGCCTGCCACTATCACATGGGAGGCATCCTTACGGACGCCGATGGGGCGACGACGCTTGCCGGGCTCTACGCTGCCGGGGAATGCGCTTCCAGCGGGGTTCATGGCGCCAATCGCCTGGCGTCCAACTCGCTACTCGAGGCCGCCGTGTTCGGCGCCCGGGCCGGACGCGCCGCCTCCCGCCGCCTGGGCGCTCCGCGGCCGCTGGCACAGTCCCGGAAACTCTCGCGCCTCCCGGAGGAGGACCTCCAGGCTCTTCGAAAGGCCATGAGCCGGGAGGCGGGCGTGATCCGTGAGGCTGCGGGCCTGGAGCGGCTCCTCTCCCGGCTCGACCTCCTCGGCGCACGCTTCCCCGACGCAGGCCCCCTGGTCGCAGCCCGCCTGGTGGTCGAATGCGCCCTCGAGCGGCGGGAAAGCCGGGGGGCGCACTTCCGCGCCGATCACCCCGAGGCCGCCGCAGAGGCTCGCCGCACCCTTGTCCGTCTGGAGGCCGGGTCCCTGTCCCGGAAGGCCGCTTGATCCCGCAGATCCCGGACCTCCTGGTCGATCCCGTCGTCCGCATGGCCCTGGCGGAGGATCTTGGCCGCGCCGGTGACCTGACCAGCCAGGCCTGCGTCCCTGAGGACGCACGGCTATCCGTGGCGTGGACGGCCCGCCGGCCGGGCGTTCTCTCGGGCCTGTCCTGCGCCCGCCTTGCGCTTCACGCCCTAACCCCGGAGGCCCGCTTCGAGGTTCTGGTCCAGGATGGAGACCCGATCGCGCCCGGCCAGGTTCTGGCCCGCGCGGAGGCGCCGGCGCGGGCGGTCCTGTCCGCCGAGCGCACCGGCCTGAATCTCGCGGGCCGGCTGTCGGGGATCGCCACCCTGACCCGGACCTATGTGGACGCGGTGGCGGGAACCGGCGCACGCATTACCGACACCCGAAAGACCACCCCGGGGCTTCGGGTCCTGGAGAAGTACGCTGTCCGATGCGGCGGTGGAGTGAACCACCGGTTCGGACTGGATGACGCCATCCTGATCAAGGACAACCATGTCGCCGCTTGCGGGGGTGTGCGGCCGGCCCTGGAGAGGGCCCGGGCAGCCGCCGGACACCTGGTCAAGGTGGAGCTTGAGGTCGACAGCCTGGACCAGCTCGCCGAGGCCCTGCCCCTCGCGCCGGACGTGATCATGCTCGACAACTTCAGCCTCGCCGACCTGCGCGCAGCCGTCGCCATGACGGCTGGCCGGGTCGCCCTGGAGGCCTCGGGCGGGGTGGACCTCGCCACTGTCCGAGCGATCGCCGAGACCGGGGTCCAGGTCATCAGCGTCGGCGCTCTGACCCACTCCTCACCCAGCCTGGACATCGGGCTCGACGCCGTCTGACCGAAGTCGGGAGGCCCGGATCAGGCGGCGGGCGCTCCGACGACCGCCTCGGTCCCCTGGGCCACGGCCGGATAGGGCGGCGGGGAGGCCTCCACCACCTCCACAGGATCGCTGGGCGGTCCGGACACCAGTCGCGCTTCAGAGACCCTGAGGTCCGTTCCGACCGGGGCATCGGACGCCTCGGCGAGGGTAACGTCCCCGGAGGCACGATCCTTTCGGTAGAAGATATGAAGACCGACCTGGGCCACTTCGCGCAGATCGCGGCTCCAGTCCGGGGAGACGTGCACGGTGTGAAAATGAGTGGCGTCTCCGACAGCGGTCATGACGGCGCCGGCGAGGGCCCGGGTCGCGATCCGGCGGGCCTGGGCCCAGGCCTGGTCCTCACGGGCCCGGCGCATGGAGCCGTCGCAGGTGAAGGAGAACTGGCAGCCCGTCCCGCGGGCCGAGCCCTGGAAGACCACGCCGCACACGGACTTGGGGAAGCCGGCCTTGCGGACCCGGTTGAGCACCACCTGGGCCACCGCGGCCTGGCCGGCGGGGCTTTCACCCCGGGCCTCGAAGTAGATGGCCTGGGTCAGACATTTGAGGTCCCGGGAAGCGGAACGGGCGCCGCCCGGGCTCGTGACCGTCTCCACCGCCGGCGAAGGACGGAGCGAGGGGTCGGCGTCAACGCTGGATACGGCAAGAGTGACATCGGCGGGCAGGGTTACCGATCCTGCGCGCAGGCCGCCGATATAGGCGCTGACGAGTGCGACGACGAGGCCGGCGCCAAAGAGAAAGACGGTCACGACTTCACGCCATGAGGCGCGCGCCTGAGGAAGGTCTGACAAGGAAAGGGTCCCGTGCGGCGAGGGCGGATCACCCCCAGACAGCTGTGTCGATCGGGACCCCTGCTCATGCTGGCGGCCGGATCGACCTGCCCGTCTCCTACACGCCGGAGCTCGGACAATGGCGAATGTGAGTTGGGTATGCCTTCTGGTAAACAGATTCGCAAGCCCTTATTGCAGTGCAGCATAACGGTTCCGACCTGGCGTCGACGAGGATCCTTGTCGCCCGGGACATCGAAGGAGATTCTCCATGCGCCTGATCACCCTCCTGATCACAATGCTTCTTGGCCTTGCGGCGCCTGAGGCCCGGTCGGCCGAGGTCCCGGTCGGGCCCGACAGGGTGATGGGTCGAGCGGGCGCCCCCGTCCTCGTGGAGGAGTTCGCCTCCCTGACCTGTTCCAGCTGTGGCCGGTTCGCCAACGACATCTTCCCGACCTTCAAGGCTCGCTACATTGACACCGGCAAGGTTCGTTTCGTCGTGAGGCCAGTGCTCACACCACCGCAGAACGTCGCGGCCGCCGGCTTCATGCTCGCCCGGTGCGCCGGCCCCGCCGGTTATTACAACGTGATCAAGGGGATCTTCCGACGGCAGGAAGAGATGTTCCGGAGCGGCGACGCGCGCCCCGCCCTGCTGGCGGCGGCGGCGGAGGGCGGAATTTCCGGCGCCGCCGTCAACGCCTGCCTGGCGGACCCCGCCGGACAGGCCGCCCTTGACGCCGACCTGGCGGCGGCGGTCTCCCGGGGTGTAGAGAGCACGCCGACCTTCTTCTTCAACGGCGTGAAAGTGAAGACGGGCGAGATGACCCTCCAGGAGATTGACGCCGCCTACACGGCGGCCCTGAAGGCGCGCCGGAAGCCCTGACTTTCCGCGCGGGCGCACTGGCGTCGTCCACTGGGGCCGCCTAATCTCTCCCCATGCCTTCCAGCCCTCCGCCCGGACTCGCCGACGCCTCGGCGGTCTTCGCCTTCGACGCCGCCGCCGCGGACATGGCCTGGCGGCCCCATCGGCCGGACCGGCCGGAGAAGTCCGAGGGCGGGCGTCGCTTCCGTCTCGTCTCCGACTACGCGCCGGCGGGGGATCAGCCGACCGCCATCGCCGAACTTGTCGCAGGCCTTCAGGCGCGGGAACACGACCAGGTGTTGCTGGGCGTCACCGGCTCGGGGAAGACCTTCACCATGGCCAAGGTGATCGAGGAGACCCAGCGGCCGGCCCTGATCCTGGCGCCGAACAAGACCCTGGCGGCCCAGCTCTACAGCGAGTTCCGGAGCTTCTTCCCCGACAACGCCGTGGAGTTCTTCGTCTCCTACTACGACTACTACCAGCCCGAGGCCTACGTACCCCGGACCGACACCTACATCGAGAAGGACTCCTCGATTAACGAGCAGATCGACCGGATGCGGCACTCCGCCACCCGGGCGATCCTGGAGCGGGACGACGTCATCGTCGTGGCCTCGGTCTCCTGCATCTACGGCATCGGCTCGGTGGAGACCTACACCGCCATGACCTTCAGCCTGAAGGTCGGCGAGCGGATCGACGAGAAGAAGCTTATGGCCGACCTCGTCGCCCAGCAGTACCGGCGGAACGACCAGGCCTTCGAGCGCGGGACCTTCCGGCGGCGCGGCGACACCCTGGAGATCTTTCCCGCACACTACGAGGACAGGGCCTGGCGGATCAGCCTGTTCGGCGACGAGATCGAGGCCATCACCGAGTTCGATCCCCTCACCGGCAAGCGCACCGCCGACCTTCCTGCGGTGAAGATCTACGCCAACAGTCACTACGTGACCCCCCGGCCGACCCTCAACCAGGCCATGAACCAGATCCGCGCCGAGCTGAAGGAGCGCCTGGACTGGCTGGTGGCCAACGGCAAGCTGCTGGAGGCCCAGCGCCTGGAGCAGAGGACCACCTTCGACCTGGAGATGATCCAGGCCACGGGCTCCTGCGCCGGCATCGAGAACTATTCCCGCTACCTCACCGGCCGGCGGCCCGGAGAGCCGCCGCCCACCTTCTTCGAGTACATCCCCGACAACGCCCTGCTCTTCGTGGACGAAAGCCACCAGACCATCCCGCAGATCGGCGCCATGTTCCGAGGCGACTTCCGCCGCAAGTTCACCCTGGCCGAGTACGGCTTCCGCCTGCCCTCCTGCATGGACAACCGCCCCCTCAAGTTCGAGGAGTGGGACGCCATGCGGCCCGCGACGGTCAGCGTGTCGGCGACGCCGGGACCCTGGGAGATGGAGAAGACCGGCGGCGTCTTCGCCGAGCAGGTGATCCGCCCGACCGGCCTGATCGACCCGCCGGTGGAGATCCGCCCGGTGGCGAAGGACGGCTTCTCCCAGGTTGACGACGTCATCGACCAGGTCCGGCAGACGACGGCGAAGGGGTATCGCACCCTGGTCACCGTCCTGACCAAGAAGATGGCCGAGGACCTGACCGAGTACATGCACGAGCAGGGCCTGCGGGTCCGCTACATGCACTCCGACGTCGACACCCTGGAGCGCATCGAGATCATCCGCGACCTGCGGCTGGGCGCCTTCGACGTCCTGGTGGGGATCAACCTCCTGCGGGAGGGTCTGGACATTCCCGAGTGCGGCCTCGTGGCCATCCTGGACGCGGACAAGGAGGGCTTCCTGCGTTCCGAGACCAGCCTGATCCAGACCATCGGCCGGGCGGCGCGGAACGTCGACGGCCGGGTCATCCTCTACGCCGACCAGGTCACGGGCTCCATGGAGCGGGCCATGGCCGAGACCCGCCGCCGGCGCGAGAAGCAGACCGCCTGGAACGCGGCCCACGGCGTGACGCCGGAGAGCGTGCGCAGCCAGATCAAGGAGATCCTCGCCAGCCCCTACGAGAAGGACCGCGTCACCGTGCCGGCGGGCGTGGCGGAGGACGGCGCCCAGCCCTTCCTCGGTGACAACTTCAAGGCGACGCTCAAGGACCTGGAGGCCCGGATGCGCCAGGCCGCCGCCGACCTTGAGTTCGAGACCGCCGCGCGCCTGCGGGACGAGATCAAGCGCCTCAAGCTCCTGGACCTGGAGTTCGCCGCCGACGCCCTGGTCTCCGGGGAGGGCGAGGACGGGTCGGGCGCGGCCCGCAGCGCGGCGAAGTCGCTCAGGGCGGAAAGCCGCGCCGAGGCGGCCGCCGAGCGGCGACGTCTCCGGCGGCGCTGAAGCGCCGGCTCAGTCGAGCAGGGACCGGTAGGCCTCGCTCCGTTTCAGCCAGGCGGCGGCGTAGCTGCAGACCGGCGTGATCTTCAGCCCCCGCGCCTGGATGTCGGCGGAGAGGGCCTCCATCAGCCGGCCGGAGGCGCCCGTGCCGCGAAGGGCGGGCGGGCTTTCCACGTGGTCGATGATGATACGGTCGCCGGCGCGCCGGTAGTCCGCGAAGGAGGTCAGGCCCTGTTCGACCATCTCGAACCGGGTCCCGGTGTCTTTGAGAGCGCTGGTCATGGCGTCAGGCTAGGACAAATCGCCCGCCGGCGCATCCGGTTCCGGGATCCGGGCGGTCCCGGAGGACGGCGGGGGCTCAGAAGACCCCCTCCGGCCCGCTGCGCGGTCCACCTCCCCCTGATGGGGAGGAATTGAAAGCGCTTTGACTGCTCCCCCCAGGGGCAGGGCTATCGCATATGGCCGAGCATGGAGAGCAGGAAGGCGTCGTCCCATCCGGCGCGCTTGAGCTTCTTCTTCATTGAGCCCTTTGCGGGGTGATGCCTGGCGATGTTGAGGGCAAGTTTTCTGAG
>NZ_JADBZL010000036.1:0-4377 GCF_020402505.1 Phenylobacterium sp.
ATCATGGAAGGGCTGCCGGTCACCATCCGGCTCCTGGATCCGCCGCTTCACGAGTTCCTGCCCCAGACCGAGGATGACGTGCGGGCCGTGGCGGAGGCTGGGGGGCTAGATGCGGACAAGCTTTGGCGCCGGGTACGGGAACTGCACGAGACGAACCCCATGCTGGGTCACCGGGGCTGCCGCCTCGGAATCTCCTATCCCGAGATCTACGAGATGCAGGTCCGGGCCATCTTCGAGGCGGCCTGCGAGATCGCCGGGGCCGGCCGGGCGGCGCCCATCGTCGAGATCATGCATCCCCTGGTCGCCAAGGGCGAGGAGATGCGGTTCCTGAAGACCCTCACCGACCGGGTGGCCAAGGCGGTCCTGACCGAGCGGGGGCTCTCCCTGGAGTACCAGGTCGGCACCATGGTCGAGCTGCCCCGCGCCGCCCTTCGCGCCGCAGACCTCGCCGAGTCCGCCGAGTTCTTTTCCTTCGGCACCAACGACCTGACCCAGACCACCTTCGGGATCAGCCGGGACGACTCCGGCCGGTTCCTGACCGCCTACCTGGAAAAAGGCATCTTCGAGAAGGACCCCTTCGTCAGCCTGGACCAGGAGGGTGTGGGCGATCTCATCCGCATCGCCGCCGAACGCGGACGCGCCGTCCGTCCCGGGGTCAAGCTCGGCATCTGCGGCGAGCACGGCGGGGATCCGGCCTCGATCCAGTTCTGCGAGGCCATTGGCCTTGACTATGTCAGCTGCTCGCCCTTCCGTACCCCGATCGCCCGCCTTGCCGCGGCCCAGGCGGCGCTCGGCGAGAGAGAGAGAGACCGTTAGGTCGCGAAGGGGAGGCAATCGGTTGAAGACCTTTGATCCCGAAGCCGCAACGGCCGCCTACCTCGCCACCCTCAGTCCCGATGCACACGCCCGGGCGACGGCCTATACCCAGGGCGGCCACTGGCTCATTCTCTGGACGGCGGTGGTCGGTGTTGCGGCCTACTGGCTGATCCTTCGCTCGGGCCTGCTGGTGCGGCTCCGGGATCGCCTGGAAGGCCGTGGCGTCGGTCCCGTCCGGACAAGCATCGCCGTCCTGGCCCTCGCCCTGATCGCCGAGACGGTGCTGAACCTGCCCTGGGCGGCCTGGTCGGACTGGGCGCGCGAGAAGGCCTATGGCCTGACCAGCCAGGCTTTCGTCGGATGGCTCGGCGAGTACCTCGTCTACGCCCTCATCTGGGTGGTCACCTCCACACTCCTGGCGGCGGGTGTCTACGCCCTGATCCGCCGGTCCCCACGTCTGTGGTGGGCCTGGTCGGGCGCCCTTGTGTCCCTGGTCTTCGTCCTGAGCTTACTGGTGTGGCCGGTCTTCATCGATCCGCTGTTCAACCGGTATGTGCCGGCGCCTCCCGGACCCGTCCGGGACGCCGTGGTCGCTCTTGCCGAGGCCAATGGCGTGCCTGCGGACCGGATCTTCATCTATGACGGCTCCCGCCAGTCGAACCGCTACACGGCCAACGTCTCAGGCCTGCTGGGCAGCGCGCGGATTGCGATGAGCGACGTGATGTTCCAGAAGGACGCCGACATCGCCGAGGTCCGCGCCGTGGTCGGCCACGAGATGGGGCACTACGTCCTGGGCCATGTGTGGTGGAGAGCCGGCTTCCTGTCCGTAATGGCCGTCCTCGCCCTCCTTCTTGTCGACCGCCTGTTCCCGCTGGCCGCCCGCTGGCTCGGCGCCTCTGGAGTCCGGGGTCTGTCCGATCCCGCCGGCTACCCGGTCCTCGGCGCGATGATCGTTGTGCTGGGGCTGGTGGGCAATCCGGTCGTCGCCAGCTTTTCGCGATGGGCTGAGGTGGAGTCGGACCGTTTCTCCCTGGAACGGGCCCGGGAGCCGGACGGTCTGGCCCGGGCCCTGGTCAAGACCATCGAGTACAGGGCGGCGACTCCCGGCCGGCTCGAGGAGATTCTCTTCTACACGCACCCCTCGGTCGGCTCCCGGGTGCGCATGGCCATGGACTGGAAGGCGGCCCAACAGGCCGAGCCCATGCCAGTGACGCTGGTCCGACCCGGGGACCTGGGCCGCTAGCGCCGGCGGACGAAGACGGTCCCGGCCGAATACCCTGCGCCGAAGGAGCAGATCAGGCCCGTCTCGCCGGGTGCGAAGTCCTCGTGCGCCCTGTGGAAGGCGATGATCGATCCTGCCGACGAGGTGTTGGCGAACTCGTCGAGAATGATGACGTTCTCTTCCGGGGTCGGGTCGCGTCCCAGGACCCGGCGCCCGATCAGGTCGTTCATGTTGATGTTGGCCTGGTGGAGCCAAAGCCGCTTCAGGGCGGTGGGATCGATGCCCAGGTCGGCGGCGTGGGTCACGATCATCTCGGAGACCATGGGCACCACCTCGCGGAAGACCTTTCGGCCCTCCTGGACGAAGAGCTTGTCGGCAGCGCCCTCGCTGCCCGGCGCCGTGCGGTTCAGGAAGCCGAAGTTGTTTCGGATGTTGTTCGAGAAGACGGTCTTCAGCCGTGTGCCGAGGATGTCCCAGCCGCCGACGGCCTGGTCAGTGCGCTCGACGATCACCGCGGTCGCCACGTCGCCGAAGATGAAGTGGCTGTCCCGGTCGCGGAAGTTCAGGTGGCCGGAGGTGATCTCGGGGTTCACCACCAGCACCGCCCGGGCCGAGCCGGTGGCGATGTAGTCTGCGGCGGTCTTGATGCCGAACGTCGCCGACGAACAGGCCACGTTCATGTCGAAGCCGAAGCCGTCGATCCCCAGGGCCTCCTGAATCTCGATGGCCATGGCCGGATAGGCGCGCTGCATGTTGGAGGCGGCGCAGACCACCGCGTCGATATGTGAGGCGTCCTTGCCCCAGCGGGCGATGGCGTCCTTGGCCGCCGCCACGCCGATCTCGGCCATGATCGACAGCTCGTCGTTCGGCCGCTCGGGGATCAGGGGATGCATGATCTCGGGATCGACCACGCCGGACCGGTTCATCACGTATCGGGACTTGATCCCGGAGGCCTTCTCGATGAACTCGACCGAGGAGGGGGCGAGGGCCTCCACCTCGCCGGCGGCGATCTTCGCCGCATGGCGGGTGTTATGGATTTCGACAAAGGCGTTGAAGGCCTCCACCAGTTCGGCGTTGGTGACCCGCTCTGCGGGGGTGTAAAGGCCGGTGGCCGCGATGACCGCTGCGTGCAAGATGTGTCTCCGCTCCGATCCGGGCCCATCGGGACCGGCGCGCACTCAATAGCACGACGGGACGGGGCGGGAAGAGCAGGGAGCAGCCATGACGCCGGAACTCGGTCTGATCGAGGGGTATTACGGCCTGCCTTGGGAGTGGGCTGCCCGCGAGAGGGTCATGCGGCGGCTTTCGACCGCGGGCTATCGCTTCTTCATGTACGCCCCGAAGGCCGACGCCTTCCTGCGTCGCCGCTGGCGGGAAATCCATCCGGACGCCGACCTGCAGGCCCTGTCCACCTTTTCCGGCGCCTGCCGCGATGCCCGGGTCCGGTTCGGCGTTGGACTCAGTCCCTTCGAGATCTGGCGGGACTTCGGCGCTGACGCCAAGGCCGCCCTGACGGACAAGCTGGCCTGCCTCGATGACCTTGGCGTCCAGGACCTGGGCATCCTCTTCGACGACATGCGGGGAGACCTTCCGGGGCTCGCCGAGGCGCAGGCCGATATCGTCCATTGGATCGCCGGACGGACACGCGCCTCGAGGATCGTCATGTGTCCGACCTACTATTCGGACGATCCAGCCCTCGACATGGCGTTCGGGGTGCGGCCTCAGGGATACCTTGAGGCGCTGGGCAAGGCTCTCGACGCGCGCATCAACATTTTCTGGACCGGGGAAGAAGTCTGCAGCCGCGCCTATGGCGTTCGCCACCTGGAGCGGGTCGGCGAACAACTCCGGCGGCGGCCCTTTCTCTGGGACAACTATCCCGTGAATGACGGGCCGCGGATGTCACCCTTCCTCTACCTGCGCGCCTTTACCGGTCGTCCTGCGGGAATCGGACCGCGGCTATCCGCCCACGCGATCAATCCCGCCCTTCAGCCCGAGCTGACCCTGCTGCCAGCTCTGACCCTGCCGGAGAGCTATCGCCTGGGCGAGGACTACAACTACGGCGCAGCCCTCGCGGCGTCGGCGCAGGAACTCCTGGGACCTGAACTCTCGGACCTGGTCCGCCGACACCTGATCCTGCTGAACGATACCGGTCTGGACAGGATGGATACGGCGGTGCGGGACAGGCTCCGCGGTCGCTACGCAGCTATCGACCATACCGCGGCGCGCGAGATCGTCGACTGGCTGGACGGCAAATGGGTCATGACCCTCGACATGATGAACGGCGATCACTGACCGGAGGCGAGAGCCTCCAGCCGGGCCAGATGGGGCGCTTGTTCCGC
>NZ_JADBZL010000037.1:0-43526 GCF_020402505.1 Phenylobacterium sp.
CCGATGGTGGCAATTGCAAGCACCCTTGACCGGTGGGCGGAGCGGTCACTACTGCAGTATGCCCCGTAAGTCCGCATCCAGCCTGCCCTACCCCACGGACCTTGAATCTGGCGAGCTTCGCAAGAGTGCAGACACGCGCCGACGCATCATGGACGCGACCGTGCACTGTCTCGCACATTTCGGCTATGCCGGGACAAATGCGATCACAGTCGCTGAGCTGGCGAAGATGACGCGTTCGGCCCTGCTCTACCATTTCCCGACGCGGATGGACCTGATCGGCGCGGCGATCCACTACGTGACCCTGCGGCGAATCGAGATGTTCGAGGTCGCGATGAGCAAGATCGAGCCGGGGCACGACCGGGTGGCCGAGGCGATCGACGAGGCCTGGCGGCAGAACCAGACGGAGGAGTACCGCGCCTACAGCGAACTCTCGAACGCCGCTCACACCGACCCCGATCTCGCCGCAGTCTTTCGACCCGCGATGGCCGCCTACGACCTTGCGCGACGCAAGACTGCGATGGCTCTGTTTTCCGCTCAAGAAAAGCGTGCCGAAGGCTTTCATCTCAGGCGCGACGTCACGCGTTTTCTGCTGGACGGCCTCGCCACGCACGGCTGGTTCGGCGACGACGGCGATACGCGCGCAGCGCAAATCCTGCAGTTCCTGAAGGTGCTGGCTCGCGAACCGGAAAGTCGCCGCCTGCTTGCAAAGGCCGCGCGTGATGCGACCGCGCGACCTGATCGACGCGAGCCCCGGAAGCCGCCGTCGCGGCGGGGATAGGGGGGACAGCGTCGAAGCTGCCACATTCGCGCGCATCCTGGCCCGGGCCAGCCGAGACCGTGCTTTGGAAAGGGTCAGCCGACCTGCAGCAGCTGCTTACCCAGATTTTCGCCGGCGAAGAGACGCATCAGTGTGCGTGGTGCGTTCTCGAAACCTTCCTGGACGTCTTCCCGCGTGCGGACACGGCCTTCCCGAATCCAGGCCGCCATGCGCCTTCGCGCCATCGGGTACTCGCTCACCCAGTCCAGCACGATGAAGCCCTGCATCGTGGCGCGCATGAAAATGAGGTTGAAGTAATTCTCCGGCCCCGCTGGCATCTTGCCGAGCGTATATCGCGAAATGCCGCCACAGATAACGACCCGGGCATGCATTGCGATCTTAGCAAGCATATCGTTGAGGATGACGCCGCCAACATTGTCGAAGACGACGTCGATCCCATCCGGACAAAGCTCACCAAGGCGGTCACGCACATTCTCCGCCTTGTAGTCGATCGCTGCGTCGAACCCGCACTCGTCGACGATCCAACGACACTTCTCAGCGCCGCCTGCAATGCCGACCACGCGGCAACCGGCGATCTTCGCGATCTGGCCGACGACCGAGCCCGTCGCCCCAGCAGCGCCTGAGACTACGACGGTGTCCCCCGCCTGTGGCTTACCCACCCGCAGGAGCCCGAAATAAGCGGTCATACCCGTGGTGCCGAGCACCCCGAGCCGTGCGGTCGCCATCTCCGGATCTGAGATCCTCTCCAGCTCATCGCCGGCGACTGTCGGAAACTCCTGCCAGCCGAAGCGTCCGGCGACGATATCGCCGACGGCGAACTTCGGATGTTCGCTCGCCATCACCGACCCGATTCCGGAGCCGGGCATGACATCACCGATGTTTGTCGCCGCGACATAGCCGCCGACATTCTCCATCCAGCCCTTCTGCGCGGGATCGAAGCCGAGCCAGTGCGTACGGAGCACCACCTCGCCCGCCTCAGGCGCGCGTATGTCACGCGTCACCAGCTCGAAATCGCTGTCCTTCAGCGGACGGCCGTTAGGACGGTCCGCGATCAACCACTGCCGGTGGGTTCGGGGCCAAGTGTCAGCCATAGGCCAGCACCGCATCTACCGCTTCGCGGATACGCTTTGAGTTGGGAATGTATTCGTCCTCCAGATTAGGCGCAAAGGGAACCGGGGTATGTGGGCAGGTTACCCGCCGGATTGGCGCCTTCAGATGCTTGAACGCCTTGTCGGAAAGCATGGCTGCAATGTCGGCGGCGACCGAGCAGCGAGGCGGGCTCTCTTCCACGATCACGACGCGTCCGGTGCGCTCGATACTCTCGATCAGCGTCTCCTCGTCGAGCGGCGAGGTGGTGCGCGGGTCGATCACCTCAGCGTCGATGCCATCCTTCTCCAATTCCTTCGCAACCGCGAGCGCCCGCGGCGCCATCGCGGCGATCGCCACAATGGTGATGTCGTCGCCCTCCCGAGCCACCCGCGCTTCTCCAAACGGGATGCGATAGGCCTCATCGGGAACGTCATCTTCCGTATCGTATAGCGTCTTCGACTCCAGGAAGATCACGGGGTCGTCGTCCCGGATCGCCTCGATCAGGAGACCCTTGGCGTCGTAGGCGTTGGAGGGCGCCACCACCTTGAGACCCGGCACCATGGTGAAGAGCGGCGTCAGTGTCTGCGAGTGCTGTGCGCCGGCTCGGAAGCCCGCGCCAATCATTGCGCGGATCACCAGCGGCGTCCTGGCCTTGCCGCCGAACATGTAGCGGAACTTCGCAGCCTGATTGTAAATCTGGTCAAAGCAGACGCCGACGAAGTCGACAAACATGATTTCCGCCACGGGCCTCATACCCGTCGTCGCTGCGCCGGCGGCCGCGCCAATGATGGCGCTTTCGGTGATCGGCGTATCGATCACCCGCGACGGACCGAACCTGTCGTAGAGCCCGGCAGTGACACCGAGAACGCCGCCGACCTTTCCCGGACCCGCCGACCCACCCTGACCGCCGGCGATGTCCTCACCGATCAGAATGACGCGTGGATCGCGCTCCATCTCCATGCGCAGCGCCTCGTTGATCGCCGTGCGGTAGCTCTTCTTCGGCATCGGCGATCCTCAATAGCTGACGTAGACGTCCTGTTCGAGCGAGGCGAGCGACGGGGGCGGCGCGGCCAAGGCGGCGGCCACGGCGTCTTCAATCTCCTGCGCGACGGCGGCGTCGATGTCGGCGAAGTCCCTGTCACCCAGAAGGCCGCGTTCCTTCGCGGCGACCCGGAAGTTCTCAATCGCATCGATCGCCATGGCCGCAGCGAGTTCACTCTTTGTCCGGTAAGCCTGTGGATCGCCGACGAAGTGTCCGCGCCAGCGCGGCGTTCTGGTCTCAATGAACGCCGGTCCGTGACCGTTGCGGGCACGGTCTAGGGCGCGGCGCATGGCGTCGACAACAGCGAAAAAATCTGCGCCGTCAACAGCCTCCGCCGGCAGGCCGAACGCCTCAGCTCGGGCCGCGATGGAGGGCGCCCCGACGGCATAGCTCGCGGCGGTATGCTCGCCATAACCGTTGTTTTCCACCACGAAGATCGCTGGCGCTTTCAGCACTACGGCCATGTTCATGGCTTCGAACATCGTGCCTTGGTTGGAAGCGCCGTCGCCCGAGAACGCGACGGAAACATGGCCGCCCCCGCGCAGCTTTGCGGAGAGCGCCGCACCCACCGCGAGCGGTGGCGAGCCGCCGACGATGGCGTTGGCGCCCAGCATGCCCTTGGAGAGGTCGGCGATATGCATCGAGCCGCCCTTGCCATTGCACAGGCCGCCCTCGCGACCGAAGATTTCCAGCATCATCCCGCGCACGCCGCAGCCCTTGGCGATGCAGTGGCCATGGCCACGGTGGGTCGAGCCGATGTAATCCTCGTCGGTGAGATCGTGGCAGACGCCCACGCCAGAGGCTTCCGATCCGATATAGACGTGGACGAAGCCAGGAATGTTGCCGAGCGCGAACTCTTTCTCCACGCGCTCCTCGAACGTGCGGATAGTGCGCATGCGCTGATAGGCGCGACGGACTTCATCTGCGCTGAACTGCATACGCGCTTCCTCAACGGCTTGCGCCCTTCCGGCGACCGCTCTGCAGACAGTCGCGGGAGGTAGGCGAAAAAGTCAAGACTGCTTGTTTTGGCCTGTGACCAGAGCCAGAGTGCTCGGAGCGACCAGAGGAGAGCGCCATGCGCTGCAGGTTCGAGGGGAGGACGGCGTTCGTCTCGGGAGGCGCTTCGGGGATCGGCGCGGAAACCGTCGCCGCGCTTGTCGGAGAAGGCGCGCGTGTCGGTTTCGGTGACCGGGATAGCGCAAAGGGCGAGGCTTTCGCCCGCGAAACGGGTGCGGCCTTCTTCCCCCTGGATGTACGAGACGAAGCGGCCTGGCGGTTGGCGATTGCGCAAACCGAGCAGCGGTTCGGCCCCGTCTCCATCATCGTCAACTCGGCGGGAATCAGCCAGCCCGCGAGCATCGAACAGGCTTCACTGGAGCATTGGCGCGAGACAATGGCCATCAACGCAGACGGCTGCTTTCTGGGCTGCAAAGTGGGCGTGGAGGCGCTGAAGCGCGCGGGTGGCGGGGCGATCGTCAATGTGGCTTCGATGCTTGGCGCGCGCGGCGGAGCGACTTTCCCCGCCTATTCCGCATCGAAGGGCGCGGTGCGCTATCTCACACGTTCGGTGGCGCTACACTGCGCGCAGGCGGGCCTTAACATCCGCGCCAATTGTGTGCTGCCGGGCGCCATAGATACGCCGATGTACCGCAGCTACATCGACCGCGCCGTGCAGGCCGGCGCTACGCAGGACGCTGCGGAAAGGCAATTCGCAGCCATGCACCCGATGGGACGCGTCGGCAAGGCTTCGGAAGTTGCGGCCGCGATCCTATTTCTCGCTTCCGACGAAGGGAGTTTCATCACAGGCGCCGACCTGCCCGTCGAGGGCGGTGCGCTCGCATGAAGGAGACATCCATGACCGATGTTGCAACGGCGCCCCTCGACGCGATCAACTCGTTGGACATGGCGATCCTCCAAGATCCCCACCCCTATCTGGAGCGCCTGCGGACAGAGGCGCCAGTCTATCGTGACCCGCACACTGGTTTCGTGTCGGTCGCGACATACGACCTTATCCGCGCCGTCTGCGCGCAACCCAATCGCTTTTCCAACAGGTTCAGCGAGGTGCTGCGCAAGGGCGCGCTCCAGGAGATCGACCCGGAAGAGCAGGAGGCCCAGCGTGCGCTAATCCCCGCCGTCGAGACGCTGCTCACCGCCGACCCGCCGGTCCACACCCGCTACCGAAAACTGGCGATGAAGGCGTTCACCATGAAACGCGTGGAAGCCATGAGCGCTCGGGTGTCAGAGGTCGTCGAGGAGCTGGCCTCCGCTATCGCGCCCCTCGGCGCGTGCGAGTTCAAGAGCGCTTTCGCCAACCACCTGCCAATGATCGTGATCGCTGACGCATTGGGTGTGCCGAGGTCGGATATGGACACTTTCCGCCTCTGGTCCGACGCTTTCATCACCCGCATGAACGGCCTCGCGAGCAAGGACGCGCGCATCGAGGCCGCTCGGCGGATCGGGGAGTACCAACAATACTTCCTCGGAATGATCGAGGCCAAGCGCGCCGTACCGACCAATGATGTGATCTCTGACCTCGTCCATGCCGACCTCGCCGAGGAGGGCGATGCGCGGAAAATGACCGATGCCGAGTTGCTCTCGATCTTCCAGCAGCTTCTGGTCGCCGGCAACGAAACCACCGCGCACTCGCTGACCGCGGGCATGTTCTACCTGATTTCGAACCCTGGCCTGGAAGGCCTGCTGCGCAGTGAGCCAGCGGTTGTCCCTAACTTCGTCGAGGAAACGCTCAGGTATCTCAGCCCGACCAACAACATGTACCGGGTCGCGACCGAGGATTGCGAGATCGGCGGCGTCTCCGTCAAAGAGGGAGATCTCGTCCTCCTCCGCTATGGTTCGGGAAATCGCGATGGCGCCGTATTCGCCGACGGTGACCGGTTCGACGTACGCCGAGAGAATGCCAAAGACCACCTCGCCTTTGGCGCAGGCATCCACCACTGCATCGGCGCTCAGCTGGCGCGAAAGGAAATGACTATCGCCTGGCCGATCCTGCTCCGCAGGATGCGCGACTTCCGCTTCACACCTGGCCGCAACACATTCATGTATCTGCCCACCATTCTGATGCGGGGCGTGTCTGAACTGCACATCGAGTACGACCCCGCATAGTCCTCGCGCTCCCGCCACAGGCTCAGTCGGTCCCGAAACGGGGTTTGCTTACCCAATCCCCATCAGCTCTTGAGCGTGACTGTTCGGGGCCGGGCGCGGGGCGATGACTGTGACGAAGAACTGGCGCATGACCTTCCTCAGGATCGATGGGAAGACAATCGCCGACCTTCACCTGCAGGATCAGCACCGATAGCCATGACCCGGCATCCCTCGCTCGCGGTTCACCGCGGTCATGGGCCGACGAGCGAGATCGTCGAGAACCATAGCGTGAAGGCTGATACGCTGCAGAGGTCGACCAACCGGGCGCCGCGCACCTAGGCGTTAAGCAAGGCGCGCTGGGGGGGCAGTCGAGCCCCTCGACAGCTCAACCCAACTTCACCTGGATTTTCGCTGTTGGGATGGCGGTGAGAGAGGGATTCGAACCCTCGATAGAGTTTCCCCTATACACGCGTTCCAGGCGTGCGCCTTCAACCACTCGGCCACCTCACCCCACGGGCCGGAGGCGGGCCTCCGGCGTGGACGGGTGGAGATATACCGGCGCGAGACGGCGGGCAAGGCGGCAGGTGCAATCGGCGGCGGCCGGGCCTATCTTGGCGCGTACAGGCACACCCGCCCCTCAGGAGCCCCGCCATGGTCTTCTTCCGTAAGTCGCCCGACATGCCCACCGCCGCGACCGCCCTGCCGGGCCGGCCCGATCCCCTGCCCACGGCGGCGGTCAACTTCGTCACCGGCCAGCCGCTGAAGGGGCCCTTCGCCCCTGGCCTGCAGGCCGCCCTGTTCGCCATGGGCTGCTTCTGGGGCGTGGAGCGCAAGTTCTGGCAGACGCCTGGCGTGGTCGCCACGGCTGTGGGCTATGTCAACGGCTTCACCCCGAACCCGACCTACGAGGAGGTCTGCAGCGGGCGCACCGGCCACACCGAGGCCGTGCTCGTGCACTTCGACCCGAAGGTCATCTCCTACGAGGGTCTGCTGAAGGTCTTCTGGGAAGGACACGACCCCACCCAGGGCATGCGCCAGGGCAATGACATCGGCACCCAGTACCGGTCGGGGATATACGCCTTCGACGCGGCGCAGGAGGCCGCGGCGCGGGCCTCCCTGGCCGCCTACCAGGGCGCCCTGACGGCGCGGGGCTTCGGCGCCATCACCACCGAGATCGCTCCGGCCCCGGCCTTCTACTACGCCGAGCCCTACCATCAGCAGTACCTGGCCAAGGTACCCAACGGCTATTGCGGCGTCGGCGGAACGGGCGTGGCCTGCCCCATCGGGGTGGGCGTGAAGGCGTGAGCCCGGAGGCCTTCGAGGCCGCCGCCCTCGCCCTGCCCGCGACGGAGAAGGTCGTCCAGTGGGGCGGCGCCGACGTCTACAAGGTGGGCGGGCGCATCTTCGCCATCACCGGCCTGGGCGGCGCCCTGTCGATCAAGGTCAGCGACATCGCCTACGCCATCCTGGTGGAGGACGGCCGCGCCCGTCCGGCGCCCTATCTGGCCCGGGCGAAATGGGTGGCCTTCGACCGGCTGGCGGACCTGGACGCGGACGAGGTGCGCGGCTGGCTGGCCAGCGCCCACGCCCTGGTCGCCGCCAAGCTGACGCGCAAGGCCCGGGACGAACTGGGGCTCTAGGCCCCCGCCACAGTCCTCGAGGATGACGCTGCGCGCGGGTTTGGCGGCGCGGACGCCTTACGCCTCCGTCCTCTCGCCCCGGGCGCCGCCGTCAGGCCTGGTCGGCGGTGTGCTGCTCGGCCTGGTCGGACGTCAGGCGCAGATAGGCCAGATGGCCGATGAAGGCGCCCTTCACGATGGGCAGGAGAGCCAGGGTCACCAGCGCAAGGGGCGTCAGGACCAGGGGCACGGTGATGACCGGCGGTCCCTGCCAGACATAGGGAATGAAGAGGATGGGCACGACGACCAGATGGCCGATGATCAGGATTGTGAAATAGGCCGGGCCGTCATCAGCCGGATACCGCGTCAGGTCGACGCCGCAGCTGGGACAGTCGGACTGCACCTTGAGGTAGGAACGGAACATCCGGCCCTCCCCGCAGTGCGGGCAGCGGCCGCGCAGTCCGCGGGAGACGGCGGTGAAGAAGGCGGGGCTCTGGGTCATGGACCCCATATGCGCGCAGGTGGGGCGAAAAGCCAGAGCCCCCCGACCTGCGAGAGCGGCCTCAAGCCAGCTGCGCAGTCAGGACCTGGGCGTCGAAATAGTCGCGGTAAAAGACGATCTTGCCGTCCTTGACCTCGAAGACGCCGGTGACCGGCAGCTCCACCCACTTGGCGCCGAAGAGATGGCGGTCCAGCCGCTCGATGAAGACGACGTCGCCGGCGAAGGCGCGGCGCAGGACGTGGAACTCGTTCTTCGAGATCGGGGCGAAGAAGGGCTCCAGGAAGCCCACCACCCCGGCCGGACCGACGTGCACCGTGCCCGGCGCATTCATGTTCTCATAGCGGCAGTCCTCGGCCACGAAGGGTGTGGCGGCGGCGTAGTCCTTGGCCTCCATGGCGGCCAGGAAGGCGTCGACGACGGCGGCTGGATCGGAAGGGGCGCTCATGGGCGGCGGTCTCCGGAGTTCAGGTCAGGCGCGGGCATCGCCCAGGAGCACGCGGCGCATGTCGCCGCCCGTCCGGGAGAGGAGGTAGAGAAGATAGATGCAAAGGAAGGGCATGCCGCCGAAGAAGGCCACGACGGCCAGGCCCAGCCCGCCGGCCGAAAAGCCGTTGCGCCAGGCCGTCCAGAGGGCCGAGAGGGCCAGCATGAACATGAAGTCCAGATTGAACTGCCCCGCCCAGCCCATCCGGGCCATGTCGCCGAAGAAGGCCGGGAAGAGGTTCAGCCCGTGATTTGCAACCACCACGCCGGTATAGACGGTGATGACGCCCAGGGCGGCGACGAGGAAGATGCGGAAGAGGGTCATGGCCCGGACTCCGGAATGTAGCGGTTGCTACATTCCTGGCATATTGTAGCGGGTGCTACAAGGAGAAATCATGGCGCTCCGCGCGGCGCAGAGGCAGGTGGTGACGGAGCGGCTGGCGGGGCATTTGCTGGCCAGCGGGCTGGCGCGCACCAGCGTCCGCCAGCTGGCGGCGGCGGCCGGGATCTCCGACCGCATGCTGCTCTACTATTTTCGGGACAAGGCCGAGGCCCTGGGCGAGGCCATGGGGCATGTGGCGGCCCAGCTGGGCGGTCGGCTGGAGGCGGCCCTTCCGGCGGGCGCGCGCCGGCCCCCCGAGCGCCTTCTGGCCGAGGCGGCGCGGATCGCCACCGATCCCGAGGTCCGGCCCTTCATGGCCCTGTGGATGGAGGTCATCGCCGCCGCCGCCCGGGGAGAGGCGCCCTTCGCCGGCATCGCAAGGCAGGTCACGGCCGGCTTCCTGTCCTGGATCGAGACCCGGCTGGACATCGAGGACGCGGAAAGGCGGGCCGCCACCGCCGGCCTGATCCTGGCCGCCATCGACGGCCTGGCCCTGCTGGAGATCGGCGCCGGGGCCGAGCGGGCCGCCGCCGCCGCTGAACGGGCCGGGGATGTGCGCTTCACCTCCTGAAATCGACAAGGCCCCGGGGGAATCTTCCCCGGCATTGACGGTCCGGTAGCCATGGCCGTGGCAGTCTGCCTCCTTCGACGGCGTAGGAGCCCTTCATGGTGCTGGCGGAGACCCGGAGAGCGGCGCTGGAGCGCATCGCCCGCTTCCTCATGTCCGGCGACCTGTCCCGAACCAGCCTGCGCGGCCTGGCCCTGGCGGCCGGCCTGAACGACCGGGTCTTCGCCCTGCACTTCCGTAGCCGTTCCGAGGTGCTGAAGGAGGCCTCAGCCCTGCTGCGGGGAGAGTTCGGGCAGCGCCTGGCGACCGCCCTGCCCGGCGCGACGCGGATGTCTCCGGAGGCCATGTCGGAGACTGCCCGGCAGGTCATCGAGGCCCCTACGATCAAGCCCTACATGTCCCTCTGGCTTGAGATCATCGGAGCGGGCGCCCGTGGCGAGGCCCCGTTTGTGGATATCGCCGCTTCGGTCATCAACCAGATCCTCGACTGGTTGGAGACCCTCCTGGATATCGAGGATCCGGCTGACAGGCGCGCCATGGCGGGCCTGATCTTCACCTCCCTGAACCCCATCGTGATGGGGACCGTCCTGACGGGCGTCAACGCGCGCGTGCTGCGTCAGGCCCGCTGGGCCTAATCCGCGTCCATCTTCAGGGCGGCGATGAAGGCTTCCTGGGGGATGTCGACCTTGCCGAACTGGCGCATGCGCTTCTTGCCGGCCTTCTGCTTGTCCAGCAGCTTGCGCTTGCGGCTCATGTCGCCGCCATAGCACTTGGCGGTGACGTCCTTGCGCAGGGCGCGGATGGTCTCGCGGGCGATGATCCGGCCGCCGATCGCCGCCTGGAGCGGGATCTGGAACATGTGCGGGCTGATCAGGTCCTTCATCTTCTCCACCATGCCCCGGCCGCGGGCCTCGGCCCGGTCGCGGTGGACCAGCATGGACAGGGCGTCGACGGGCTCGCCATTGACCAGGATGCTCATCTTGACCAGGTCGCCGACCCGATAGTCCTCGACCTGGTAGTCGAAGGAGGCGTAGCCCTTGGAGACGCTCTTCAGCCGATCGTAGAAGTCGAAGACCACCTCGTTGAGGGGCAGGTCGTAGATCACCATGGCCCGGCTGCCGACGTAGGACAGCTCGCGCTGCACGCCGCGGCGGTCCTGACAGAGCTTGATCACCGCGCCGAGGTACTCGTCCGGGGTCAGGATGGTGGCCTTGATCCAGGGCTCTGCGATGGTGTCGATCTTCACCGGGTCGGGCATGTCGGCGGGGTTATGGAGCTCCAGCACCTCGCCGTTGGTCAGGGTGATCCGGTAGACCACGCTGGGGGCGGTGGCGATCAGGTCGAGGTCGAACTCGCGCGACAGGCGCTCCTGGATGATCTCCAGGTGCAGGAGGCCCAGGAAGCCGCAGCGGAAGCCGAAGCCGAGGGCCGCCGAGGTTTCCATCTCGTAGGTGAAGCTGGCGTCGTTCAGGCGCAGGCGGCCGATGGCGGCGCGCAGGTCCTCGAAGTCGGCGGCGTCCACGGGGAAGAGGCCGCAGAACACCACCGACTGGGCGACCCGGAACCCCGGCAGGGGCGTGGTGGTCTGCCGCTTCTCCTCGGTGAGGGTGTCGCCGACGGCGGCGTCGGCCACCTGCTTGATCTGGGCGGTGATGTAGCCGATCTCGCCGGGGCCGAGTTCATCGACCTCGGTCTGCTTGGGGCGGAAGACGCCGATCCGGTCCACCTGGTGGACGGCGCCGGAATTGATCATCCGCACCTTCATGCCGGCGCGCAGGCGCCCGTCCATGACTCGCACCAGCACGACGACGCCCAGATAGGGGTCGTACCAGGCGTCCACCAGCAGGGCCTTGAGGGGGGCGTCAGCGTCCCCCTTGGGGGCCGGCAGGCGGGTGACCACCGCCTCCAGGACGTCGGCGATCCCCTGCCCCGTCTTGGCCGAGCACAGGACGGCGTCCGAGGCGTCGATGCCGATCACGTCCTCGATCTGCTCACGCACCCGGTCGGGGTCGGCGGCGGGAAGGTCGATCTTGTTCAGGACCGGGACGATCTCATGGTCATTGTCGATGGCCTGGTAGACGTTGGCCAGGGTCTGGGCCTCGACCCCCTGGCTGGAGTCCACCACCAGGATGGAGCCCTCGCAGGCGGCCAGGCTGCGGCTGACCTCGTATGCGAAGTCCACGTGCCCGGGAGTGTCCATCAGGTTGAGGACATAGGTCTCGCCGTCCCGGGCCTTGTAGTTCAGGCGTACGGTCTGGGCCTTGATGGTGATGCCCCGCTCGCGCTCGATGTCCATGTTGTCGAGGACCTGTTCGGTCATCTCGCGCTGGGTCAGGGCGCCCGTCTCCTGGATGAGGCGGTCGGACAGGGTCGACTTTCCGTGGTCGATGTGAGCCACGATCGAGAAGTTGCGGATTCGGCTGAGCGGGGTGGTCATGTCGCCGCGCCCTTAGCACACTCCGGCGTCCTGGGGCGAGGCCGGTTCAGAGCCGATCGCGCAGGGCGTACCAGGTCAGGCCGGCGATGGTCAGAGGCCGGCGCAGCCAGCGCCCGCCGGGGAAGGCCGGGGCGGGCAGGCGGCGCAGGGCCTCCAGGGCTTCGGCTGCTGCGACATCGCCCGTCGCCTCGAGACCCAGAAGGTGTCCGACGTAGGGCGCCAGCATCACGCCCTGCCCCGAGTATCCAGCAGCCAGGGAAACCCCTGGCGCAGGAAAGGCCACCAGGGGCGTACGATGCAGGGTCACGCCTACCGACCCGCCCCAGGCGTGGGTGATCCTCACGTCCGACAGGTCCGGATAGATCTTCAGGAGGCTGCGCCGGACATAGCCGGCCAGGTCGGCGGGATAGGTCTCGCGGTAGGTCTCGCCGCCGCCGAACAGCAGCCGGTCGTCGTCGGTCTTGCGGAAGTAATTCACGACAAAGCGGGTGTCGGCGGCGGCGGCGTTGCGCCTCAGAATTCGGCCGGCCCGCTCACCCAGCGGCTCTGTGACGAGGACGAAGTTGTTGATCGGCATGACCCGGTCACGGGCCGCCCCGGCGATGGGGGTGAGATAGCCGTCTCCGGTGAGCACCAGCCGGTCGCAGATGACCCGGGCCGTGGGGGTGGCGACCTCGATCGTCCCGCCCCCCCGGGTCCAGGACAGGGCGGGCGCGCCCTCGCAGATCTCCCCGCCGGCAGTCAGGACCGCCCGCGCCAGACCAAGGGCCAGGTTGAGGGGGTGCAGGTGGCCACCGTCCCGGTCAAGAACGCCGCCATGGTAGACGTCCGTGCCCAGATCCTCCGCGAGCTCGTCGCGGGACAAAAGGCTGAGAGCCTCACAGCCGTACACCCGAGCCATATGCTCCACATGGGCGGCGTCCTGTCCCTCCCCCCCCGGACGGTGGCGAGCGAGGATCAGTCCGGACCGGTAGTCGGCCTCCGGCGCGACTCTGGCGACCAGGCCGGAAAGGTGCGCGCGGCCGGCCTCCGCCAGCTTCCAGAGCCTCAGGGCCTCGTCGGCGCCGACCCGGGCCTCCAGCCAGGCCTGGTCCTGCCGGTGGCCGGGATGCGCCTGGCCACCATTGCGACCCGAGGCGCCCGAGCCGACCCGGGCCGCTTCCAGGACAAGGCAGGGAACCCCGGCGCGGGCGAGGGCCAGGGCGGCCCCCAGACCTGTGAAGCCTGCGCCCACGATGCAAACCCCCGTGCGGACCTGACCCTGAGGGGGCGGAAGGTCCGGCAGGTGGACGGCGGCCGTTTCGGCATACCAGGAGCCCGCAGGGTGTCCGTCATTGCGCATGGCGCGGTCAGACGTTCAGCAGGAGGAATTCGCGCTCCCAAGGGCTGATCGTCTGCATGAAGGTCTCGTACTCAGCCCGTTTCACGGCAGCATAGGCGCTGCAGAACCCCCCGCCGAGAACATCTCTCAGGGCGTCGCTCTGCTCGAACAGCACCAGGGCCTCCAGGAGATTGCGCGGAAGCTCGATGCCGAGGGCCGCAGCGTCGGTGGCGACCGGCTCCGTCGGCGTCAGGTTCTGGGTCATCCCCAACCAGCCTGCCGCCAGGACGGCGGCGGTGGCCAGATAGGGGTTGGCGTCGGACGAGGGGATACGGTTTTCGAGTCTGCGGTTGGCGGGGTCGGAGGGCGGGACCCGCAGGCCGCAGGTTCGATTGTCATATCCCCACTGGGTGTTGACAGGTGCTCCGGTGCCTCGGGCGATACGGCGGTACGAATTCACATACGGCGCCAGCACGGCCATGATCGCCGGCAGATAGCGCTGCTGTCCGGCGATGAAGGACAGGTAAGACCGCGTGGCCTCGCCGGTCTTCCGGTCCGAGAACAGGGGCCGGCCGTCGGCGTCCAGAATGGACTGGTGGATGTGCATGGCGCTGCCGGGCTCGCCGGCCATCGGCTTGGCCATGAAGGTGGCGTAGATGTCGTGCTCCAGCGCCGCCTCGCGGATGGTGCGCTTGAACATGAAGACCTGGTCGGCCAGCTCCAGCGGATCGCCATGCCGCAGGTTGATTTCCATCTGGGCCACGCCGCTTTCGTGGATCAGGGTGTCGATCTCGAGGCCCTGGGCCTCGGAGTATTCGTACATGTCCTCGAAGAGGGCGTCGAACTCGTTGACCGCTGCGATGGAATAGCCTTGCCGGCCCGTCTCTGGCCGCCCGGACCGGCCGATTGGCGGGCGCAGGGGATAGTCGGGGTCCGTGTTCTTATCGACCAGGTAGAACTCAAGCTCCGGGGCGATTACGGGGGTCCAGCCTTTATCCTGGTAGAGGTCGAGCACCCGCCGCAGCACCTGCCGCGGCGCCTCTTCGACGGGGCGGCCATCGGGGTGGAAAGCGTCGTGGATAACCTGAGCCGTCGGATCCTGGGCCCAGGGGACGACAGCCAGTGTGGCGAAGTCCGGATTCATGAAGATGTCGGTGTCGGACTGCACCGCGGCGACCGCGCCCAGGACCTCAGGAAAATCGCCGGTAATGGTCTGATAGAAGACCGCCAGCGGAAGGTTCATGGACGGCGCGCCCAGGAACTTCCTGACCGGCATGATCTTGCCCCGGGCCACGCCAGCAAGATCCGGCACAAGGCACTCGATCTCTTCAATGGACTGCCGCGCCAACCACGGTCCGGCGGCTTCCAGCGAGGCGACTCCGCGCTTCTCCCGGGAAGCCGGGGGCGGACGCTTCTTGCGGGAGGTCATGCCGCCGCCTCCGGTTTCAGGGCCCGGAGGACGGGCTCGGCCTCGTCGAGGGACTTGCGGATGATGGAGACCAGCCGGTCGATCTCGGCCCGGGTGATGACCAGGGGCGGGCAGCAGACAATGGTGTCGCGGATACCCCGCACCATGAGGCCATTGCGGATGCAAAAGTCCCGCACGACGGGTCCAGCCTCGCCCTCCTTGTCGAGGAAGCGCTTGTTCGTCCCCGGCTCGCGGACGATCTCCACCGCCCCGATCAGGCCCAGGGAGCGGGTCTCGCCGACCAGCGGATGGTCGTTCAGGCTCGCCAGGGAGCGGGCGAGATAGGGGCCGGTATCCTCGCGGGTGCGCTCGACCAGGCCCTCGCGCTCGATGATGTCGAGGTTGGCCAGGGCCACGGCGGCGGCGGTGGGATGGCCGCTGTAGGTGTAGCCGTGGACGAAGTCGCCGCCCTTCTCGCGCAGCTCCGCCACGATATGGTCCGCCACCCCGGTGGCGCTGATGGGCAGGTAGCCGGAGGACAGACCCTTGGCCATGGAGATCATGTCCGGCTTCACGCCGTAGTGGTGGTGGCCGAACCACTGGCCGAGCCGGCCGAAGCCGCAGATCACCTCGTCACACACCAGCAGGATGCCGTACTTGCGGCAGATGGCCTCGACCCGGGGCCAGTATCCCTCCGGCGGGATGATGACCCCGCCGGCGCCCTGGACAGGCTCGCCGATGAAGGCGGCGACGTTCTCCGGCCCGACCTCCAGGATCTTGTCCTCGATGGCCTGGGCGGCCCGGGCGGCGAAGGCGTCCGGATTCTCACCGAAGGCCTCGCCGAAGAGGTAGGGCTGCATGACGTGCTCGACGCCCGGCACCGGAAGGTCGCCCTGGGCGTGCATGGCCTTCATGCCGCCCAGCGACACCCCGGCCACGGTGGAGCCATGATAGGCGTTCCAGCGGCTGATGAAGATCCGGCGCTGGGGCTCCCCCTTCAGCTTCCAGTAGTGCCGGGCCAGACGGAAGACCGTGTCGACGGCCTCGGACCCCGAGGAATTGAAGAAGACATGGCTCAGGTGACCGCCCATCTTCGAGGCGATGCGGGTGGCCAGCTTGACCGTGGGCGGCGTCGCCGTCCGGAAGAAGGTGTTGTAGTAGGGCAGCTCGAGCATCTGCTCGTAGGCCGCCTTCGCCAGCTCCTCGCGGCCATATCCGACGTTCACGCACCAGAGCCCCGCCATGCCGTCGAGGATGGCGTTTCCCTCCCCGTCGTAGATGGTGCTGCCCTCGGCCCGGGTGATGATCCGGCTGCCGCCGAGGCTGGCGATCAGCCGATGGTCCGCCTGGGCAGGCAGGTGGTGCGCCAGATCGAGGCGGCGCAGTTCGGCGATGTCGTGGTTGCGGATGGGAACGCTCACGCGGGTCACTCCTGAAAGGGATCAGCTGACAAGCGGCTCGCCACGGAGGGCCCGCCCGAAGATGCCGAAGAATACCTGACTTTGCGGATTTTCGCCCGTCCGCCATTCGGGGTGCCACTGGACCGCCAGGACCGGGGCGGTGTTCACACGGGTGGAGAAGGCCTCGACCACCCCGTCATCGGCCTGGGCCTCCACGGACAGGCCCTCGCCCAGGCGCTGGACGCCCTGATAGTGCACCGAGTTCACCCGAATGCGGGCCTGTCCCAGGGCGCCGGCGAGGATGCCGCCCGGGGTGAGTTCGACATCATGGACATGATCGAACATCTCATTGAATCCGACCTCGTCGGGCGCATGGTGGCGCAGGAGGTCGGGATTTTCCGAGACGTCCCGGCGCAGGGTCCCGCCAAAGGCGACGTTCAGCTCCTGGAAGCCCCGGCAGATGCCGAACACGGGCCGGCCCAGGTCGAGCATGGCGCGGATGAGGTCCCCCGTCATGGCGTCCCTGGCGGGATCGAAGGGCCCGGGCGCATCGTCCGCCGCTTCGCCATAGGCGCCCGGATCGAGATTCGAGGGGCTGCCGGTCAGCAGAAGCCCGTCCAGGCGGCTCGCCACGTCGGCGGCGCGCATGAGCCCGGGCATGGACGGCACCAAAAGGGCCGCAGCGTCGGCATAGGCCATGGCCGAGGCCACATAGCGGTTCATTACCGCCTGGGCGGGTTCGATCCCGACGGTGCGGGTGCAGCAGATGATGCCGGCGACGGGACGCGCCATGTCAGTTCAGCAGGACGGCAGGCGAACAGGCGTGCCAGCCGAGCCAGACCTCCTCGCCGAGGGCGAAGTCCTCCTGGTCCCAGCGGGTCAGGTTGGACCTGAGCACCTTGACCCGCCGACCTCCGGCAATCTCCACCTCGTAGGTGCTCTCGCTGCCCAGGTAGGATTCATGGCGGATGACCCCCCGCACAAGGTTGGCGCCGGCCGGGGAGTCGTCCAGCACCGGCGGGGGCTGCCCGGGAACGTACTTGTGCAGCTCTATCTTCTCGGGCCGCAGTGCGGCCCAGACGGTGGTTCCCTTGGCGCCGGTCACGCCGTGGTCGAGGTAGATGTCCGTGGGAAGCTCCGGCGAACGGATCACGGCCTCATCCTGTTCATCGACGGCGAGGACGCCCTCGAACAGGTTCACCGAGCCGATGAAGTCGGCCACAAAGCGGCTGCCCGGGAACTCGTAGAGGTCGTTGGGGGTGGCCACCTGCTGAAGGAGGCCGCGGTTCATCAAGGCGCAGCGGCTGGCCAGGGCCAGGGCCTCGTCCTGGTCGTGGGTTACCATGATGAAGGTGATGCCCACGGTCTCCTGCAGGGTGCAGAGCTCGGTGCGCATCTGGTCGCGCAGCTTGGCGTCGAGAGCGGACAGGGGCTCGTCCAGCAGCAGGACCCGGGGGCGCTTGACCAGGGCCCGGGCCAGGGCCACGCGCTGGCGCTGACCGCCGGAGAGCTGGTCCGGCTTGCGCCCGCCCAGGCCGCCCAGCTGGACAAGCTCGAGGGCCTCTTCGACCCTCCGGTCGCGCTCGGCTGAAGGGACCCGATCGATCTTGAGGCCATAGGCCACGTTGTCGGCCACGCTCATGTGCGGGAAGACCGCATAGGACTGGAACACCATGTTCACCGGCCTGCGGTTCGGCGGCACGGTGGAGATGTCCTGCCCGTCGATCAGGATGCGCCCCTCGGTGGGGGTCTCGAAGCCCGCCAGCATGCGCAGCAGGGTGGTCTTGCCGCAGCCCGACGGACCCAGCAGGCAGAAGAACTCCCCCTCGTCGATGGTCAGGGAGACGTTGTCCACCGCGACCATGCGGCCGAACCGCTTGGTGACGTTCTCGAAGGTGATGATGGGTTTGCTCATGGCGCCTCAGGGACGGTCTTTGGGGCGGTCGAGGGCCGCGTGGCCGCCTGCTGTCGAGGCTGGATCCCCCTGGAGTTTGAGGGCTACGGCGGTGAGGATCACGGTGACGAGGATCAGGATTGTCGACGCGGCGTTGACCTCTGGAGTCACCGAGAAGCGGACCATGGAATAGACCTTGACCGGGAAGGTCACCGTGTCCGGACCCGATGTGAAGAAGGTGATGACGAAGTCATCCAGGCTGAGGGTGAAGGCCAGGAAAGCTCCGGCGACAAGGGAGGGCGCCATGTGCGGCAGGATCACGTCCTTCAATGTCCGCCACTCGCTGGCGCCAAGATCTCGCGCGGCCTCCTCGAGCTCCCTGTTGAAGCTGGCCAGCCGCCCCCTGACCACGACCGCCACGAAAGGGAAACAGAACGAGACATGGGCGATGATGATGGCGCCCAGGTTGAGGGGCCAGGGCAGATCCTGCGGCCATGGCAGCACCTTGGCGAAGAAGACCAGCATGGCGACCCCGAGACAGATCTCGGGCGCGACAATGGGCAGGGCGAGGGCGCCGTCGAAGCCCGTCTTTCCGGGAAAGCGGAAGCGCCAAAGGGCGAGGGCCGCCAAGGCGCCAAGGATCAGACTGAGGACGGTCGAAACTGCGGCGATCGTCAGGCTGTTGACGAAGGCCTCGATCAGGGACGCGTTGTTTAGGGCCTTTTCGTAGTACTTGAAGGTGAAACCCTGCCAGACGACGTTCCGACGGCTGTCGTTGAAGCTGAACACCATGAGGGCGATCAGCGGGGCGTAGAGGAAGATCCCGACGGCGGCCAGCCACAGCCGCAAAGGCCAGCGTCGCAGGTACTCGAGCGGTCCGGGCGCGGAACGACGGGCCATCACGGCCGCTCCCTTGGGCGTCGCGACATCAGCGCCTGAAGGGCGATGGCGATGAAGGTCATGTACATCAGGAGGAAGGACAGGGCCGCGCCGAAGGGCCAGTCATTGGCCCGTTTGAACTGTCGCTCGATGATGTTTGCGATCATCTGGCTGTCAGGGCCGCCCAGGAGATCAGGCGTCAGGTAGGAGCCCAGGGCCGGGATGAAGGTGATGACCACGCCCGATGCAATGCCCGGGAGGGCCAGGGGCGCGACGATGATCAGCAGCGTCCTCAGGTGGCCGGCCCCGAGGTCAAGGCTGGCCTCGATCAGCGAGGTGTCCAGCCGATCAAGCGCGGAATAGAGCGGCAGGACCATGAAGGGCAGGTGCACGTAGACCAGGCCCAGCACCACGGCGAAGTTGTTATGCAGGAGATCCAGGGGCTCGAAGGGGCCCAGAACACCGATCCCCAGAACCGAAACCGCCGAGCTGAGTCCGTTCCAGACCCATTCCAGGGACTGATTGATGTAGCCCTCGGTCCGCAGGAAGGCGATCAGGGCGTAGGTCCGGATGAGAAGGTTTGTCCAGAAGGGCAGCATCACCGCCAGCAGGAGCCAGGTCTTGGCCTTGGGCGGGGCGAAGGTGATGGCGAGGGCGACGGGGAAGCCGATGATCAGGCAGATCAGGGTGGTCAGAGCGGCTATGCCGACCGACTTCGCGAAGATCATCAGGTAGAGCGGATCGAGGGCCCGGAGATAGTTTGAAAAGGTCCCCGTGAGGGCGATTTCCGTGAGACCCCGGTTCTCTCCGAAGGAATAGAGCCAGACGATCCCCATCGGGATCAGGAAGAACAGGACCAGCCAGAAGAGGGGCGGTCCGAGAACCGCCCCGAAGAGACCCTTCGCCGACTTCCAGTGCTGTTCCATCCCGGAGGGTTTCCGCGTCAGGTCAGGCGGCGCGCACCCGGGTGATGACCTCCTCGTAGAGGCTGGCCTTCTCGGCCCCCTCAAAGGCCCCGTACTCGCACTTCGCCAGGACATCGGCGGGCGGGAAGATAACCGGATTTGCCCGGTAGTCCGCCGGCATCAGCGCCTTGGCCGCCGCATTGGGGGTCGGATAAAGGATGGTCTCGCTGATCTTCTTCCCGGCCTCGGCATCCAGCAGGTAGTTGATGAAGGCATGGGCGTTGTTGGGGCGGGGCGCGCCCACGGGAATGCAGAGCGTGTCTGAGTTCAGGAGGCTGCCCTCCTTCGGCACGACGAAGCCGATGTCCGGATCTTCGGTCATGATCTGAGCGATGTCGCCGTTGTACTCAAGGACGAGATCGACATCGCCGGAAAGCAGCATGTCCTGGCCGTTGTCCTCATGGAAGGCCTTGATGTTCGGCTTCTGGCGCACGAGCATCTTCTCGATCTCGACGACCAGTTCGGGAGGTATGTTGTTGACGGAATGACCCTTGTACTTGGCGGCCAGGCGGATGAGGTCGGCAGACTCCGACAGGAGCGCAATCCTGTTCTTGTAGGCGTCGGAGTCGAAGAGCCACTTCCAGCTGTCCGGCACGCCCTTCACCTTGCTCTTGCGATAGCCGATCCCGAGGACCAGCCAAGTGTAAGGGATCGACATCTTCCGGCCGGGGTCGAAGTCCGGGTTCATGAAGCTGGGATCGACGTTCTTGAGGTTCGGGATCTTCGAATGGTCAAGGGGCTGGATCAGCTTGGCCTCGGTCATTCGAGTCACGAACTCGTTCGACGGCACGATGACGTCGAAGCCCGGATTGCCAGCCTTGAGCTTGGCGAAGAGCTCGTCGTTCGTGGCGAACAGGCTCATGTTGACGTCAACGCCAGACGCGGTCTTGAAGTCCGACAGGGTCGTCTCGCCGATGTAGGTGTCCCAATTGTAGAAGTTCAGCTTCGGCTCCTCGCCTCCGCCGGCGGGAGCCCCGCCCGGGCGCGAGCAGGCGCTGAACGAGACCCCGATGGCGGCGGCGCCCAGTGCGGTGAGAAGGCTGCGGCGGGACGCGCCGCGTCTGGAAAACATCGACATCGGATAGGTCTCCCCGGGGTTGGCGAACTGCACAAGAAGATGACGGCGCCTGAGCGTCGGGATCAATCCCGAAACCGACCGGAGCGACACGGATTCAGGCGTTGCCCAGATACCAGTCATAGTCGAGGGCGGTGACGGCGGCCCCGAACCTGTCCTGCTCCGTGCGCTTCACGGCGACATACATGTCCACGAAGCGGGTCCCCAGATACTCCCGCAGCACGCTCGAGGCCTCCAGCCGGTCGACTGCCGAAACCCAGTCGGTCGGGAGCTTCACGCCGTCCCGGGCCGCGGCGGCGTAGCCGTCGCCCTCCACCGCGGGGCCCGGATCGATCCTGCGGGTCAGGCCATGGTGCGCTGCGGCCAGCAGGGCGGCGAGAACCAGATGAGGGTTGGCGTCTGCGCCGGCCACGCGATGCTCGACATGCCGGGTGGCGGGCGGGCCGGCGGGCACCCGCAGCGAGACCGTCCGGTTGTTCACGCCCCAGGTCGGCGCGACGGGCGCATAGGAGTTGGCGCGAAACCGTCGATAACTATTGGCGTTGGGCGCCAGTATGGCCATGCAGTCGCCCATCAGGGCCTTCATGCCGCCGATGGCGTGACGCAGCATGTCCGATCCCTCGGGCCGCGGGTCTGCGCAGAGGTTGGCGCCCGAAGCGTCAGCAAAACTGACGTGGACGTGAAAGCCGCTGCCCGCCCTGTCAGCCCAGGGCTTGGCCATGAAGGTGGCCTCGCACCCATGTCGTGGCGCTATGCCCTTGACCGCGCGCTTGTAGCGCACGGCGTCATCGGCGGCCGCCAGCGCGTCCGGCTTGTGATGCAGGGTCAGCTCCAGCTGAGCGGGCGCAAACTCCGATATGGCGCCCTCGAGCGGCAATCCCATGATATCGGCCGTGTCCCAGAGCTCCCGGAGGAAGGGCGCATGGTCCTCAAGCTCCGGCAGCCCGTAGACCTGTATGCCCTCCGGCCTCCGACCGGTGCGGATGGAGCGGGCGGGCAGAACTTCTCCCCCCGGTCCCCTCTGGAGATCCACCAGATAGAACTCAAGTTCGCAGGCGGCGACTGGGGTCAGACCATCGGCCGCATAGCGGTCGAGAACCCTGCGCAGAACGTGGCGTGGATCGAGATCGTTGGGAGACCCGTCAAGCTCGTACATCGACAGCATGACCTGAGCGACATCCGGACCAAGCCAGGGGGCCGGGGTAAGGGTCCCGGGCACCGGGCGGGCCCTGCGATCAGCGTCGCCGTCCTCCCAGACAAGACCCGTGGCCTCGCAGTCGGCGCCCTGGGTGTCGACCACCAGGACCGAGCCGGGCAGGAAGCGGCCGTAGTCATAAACGGCCGGCAGTTCCTCAATGCGAAGCCGCTTGCCCCTGGGCACCCCGGTCATGCCCGTGAAGACGACCTCGACGAACCGCATTTCAGGATGGGCGGCCATGAAGGCCCGGCATTCCTCGGGATCGGCGACGGGATTGACGGGCATGGCAAGGAAACCTCGGAGCGGAAGACGCGATACCTTCTGCCACGCCGGGCCAGGCCCGCCAACCTGGCCGCAGGTTTCAGCGCGCGGCCCGTCGCTCGGCCTCAATCGCCTCGGCGACTCTCTCCATGGGCGCCTGGGAGGTTACGATCCGGCCGGAGGCCCCGTTGTCCATGTCCGAGACAAGACTGAGGGCGAGGCCGACCAGTATGAAGAGACCACTGGTCACGACTAGGTGTCTGGACCCTGACGCTGCGAGAGACAGCCCGACCAGAAGCGCCGAACCCAGAGCGAAGGCATGCAGGCTTTGCAGAATTCGTTCCGGAATCTTGGCGTCGAACGCTGCATACCGCCGCTCTGCATCATCGAACATCTCATTCGTCGCATTGAGCAGCGGGACCGAGACCCGCTGACCGGAAGGCGTCTCAAGGGCGCTGTCCGTGACCTTCCAGATCGCAGTCTGGAGCCGGGCCGTCTGCAACCGCGTTTCCTGCAAGGCGGCGGGATCGGCCCGGTCCGTACTGAAGGACATGCGAACACGCACATAGTCCGCCATCAGCGCATTCAGTTCAGCTCTGTGGGGATCATCCAGGAGCTGGTGGCGAAGATGGGTCGTCGAGATCGCCGTAGCCTCCTCGGTGACGAGATCCCGCCGGAGTTCGTAGTTGGAATGCGCCATGCCGAAGGTGAAGGCGACCAGGAGGGCCAGCAGGGTCAAGGCGGCGGACAAGACAAAGGATGTGTCTTCCTCACCGACAATCTCCCGGCGTCTCCTGTACCAGGCAAACCCTCGGTACCCCGCCTCAACCACCAGGATCAGGGCGACCGAGTAACCAATCCAGGTCAGGGCGGGGGTGAACACGGGCGGCTCCTCCGTTTGCCGGCCTAGGTCTTCGGGCCAGCGCTTGTCGGGACATACACCTCGCCGCCGCTGTCACGGAAGCGCCTGGCCATGTCGGCCATGCCCTCCGCAACGTCATTCTGTGCGGCGGCGGCGTCGCGGATCTCCTGGCTGATCTTCATGGAGCAGAACTTCGGGCCGCACATGGAGCAGAAGTGGGCGGTCTTGAAGGCTTCTTTTGGCAGGGTCTCGTCGTGGTAGGCGCGCGCCGTCTCGGGATCCATGCCGAGGTTGAACTGGTCTTCCCAGCGGAACTCGAAGCGCGCGCGGGAGAGGGCGTCGTCCCAGGTCCGGGCGGCGGGGTGTCCCTTGGCGAGGTCGGCGGCGTGGGCGGCGATCCGGTAGGCGATGACCCCGTCCTTGACGTCCTTGCGATCCGGCAGGCCGAGGTGCTCCTTGGGCGTGACGTAGCAGAGCATTGCGGTGCCGAACCAGCCGATCATGGCCGCGCCGATCGCCGAAGTGATGTGGTCATAGCCCGGGGCGACGTCGGTCGTGAGCGGACCGAGGGTGTAGAAGGGCGCCTCGCCGCAGGCCGCCAGCTGCTTGTCCATATTGGCCTTGATCTTGTGCATGGGCACATGGCCGGGCCCCTCGATCATGGTCTGGACGCCATGCTTCCAGGCGACGCGGGTCAACTCTCCCAGCGTCTCGAGCTCAGCGAACTGGGCCGCATCGTTGGCGTCGGCCAGGGAGCCCGGGCGCAGGCCGTCCCCCAGGCTGAACGAGACGTCGTAGGCCCGCATGATCTCGCAGATCTCCTCGAAGTGATCGTAGAGGAAGTTCTCCCGGTGATGCGCCAGGCACCACTTGGCGAGGATGGAGCCGCCCCGTGATACGATGCCGGTGACCCGCTTCGCCGTGAGGGGGATGTAGGCCAGCCGGACTCCGGCATGGATGGTGAAGTAATCGACACCCTGCTCGGCCTGCTCGATCAGGGTGTCGCGGAAGACCTCCCAGTTCAGGTCCTCGGCCACGCCGCCGACCTTCTCCAGGGCCTGATAGATGGGCACCGTTCCGATGGGGACCGGGCTGTTGCGCACGATCCAGTCGCGGATGTTGTGGATGTTCCGTCCGGTGGACAGGTCCATGACGGTGTCGGCGCCCCAGCGGATGGCCCAGACCATCTTGTCCACTTCGTCGGCCACGGTGGAAAGGACGGCGGAGTTGCCGATATTGGCGTTGACCTTGACCAGGAAGTTGCGGCCGATCGCCATCGGCTCCAGCTCGGTGTGGTTGATGTTGGCCGGGATGATGGCCCGACCCCGCGCCACTTCATCTCGGACAAATTCGGGGGTCACGAAGTCCGGGATGGAAGCCCCGAAGTCCTCGCCGTCGCGCAGCGCCGGGTCCGTCGCCTGACGGCGCAGGTTCTCGCGGATGGCGACGTACTCCATTTCGGGAGTGATGATCCCGCGGCGGGCGTACTCAAGCTGGGTCACGGCGGCGACGCCCCGGGCGCGGTAGATCCTCCGGGGCGCGTCGAAGGCGGGCGCCAGCAGGGCGCCTGAGGCCCCGCCATTATCCTCAGGCCGAACCTCCCTTGGAGTCTCGACAATCTCCACGTCGCCGCGCGAGACGACCCAGGGCTCCCGGGTTCTGGGCAGGCCCCGGGCGATATCGATGCTGGCCGCCGGGTCGGTGTAGGGGCCCGAGGGGTCATAGAGGGTCACCGGCGGCTCATTGGCGGAGGGGTGAACGGCCACCTCGCGGAACGGAACTCGGATGTCCGGCCAGACCTTTCCCGCCTCGTAGACCTTGCGCGAACCGGGAATTCCGCCGGTCGCGACGGCGGCGGTTGTGGGGGTCTGGGCGTTCATCAACTGGCTCCGCGGTTGGGCGGGCGACCGGCGCGGTCAAGCGTCTGTTCGGCGCCTTTCCCTTCGCCGGCATGACCCGGATCAGGTTCTGCGGGTCGCGGGTTCACCCGCCTCTCAGCCGCCTGAACGCGACTCCCCGAGGACAGGGAACCCTAGGCCGGAATCCCGGCTCTGGAAAGAAAAAGGGCGGCCGCCGGACCAGCGGCCGCCCCATTCCGTTCCCGAGCGGGGCTCAGCCCTTCGGCGTCGCCGCCGTCCCGGCCGCAGTGCGGGTCTGGGACTTTTTCGACTCGGTGAGGATGTAGGCGCGCAGGTCCTCCACCTCCTTGGCGTTCAGGAACCGCGAGAAGCTCGCCATGCCGCGGCTGGCCAGGGCCCCGTCCAGCATGACCGACTTGAAGCTGTCGGCGGTGAGCAGCATCTGGGACTTCTTGAGATCGGGCAGGTAGGTCCCCGAAACGCTGGGTCCATGACAGACCTGGCAGTTCTCGTGGTAGAGCGCAAAACCGTTCTTCACATCGCCCTTGCCGGCGACGACCTGGGTGAGGTCCAGGGGCGGGATCTCCGGTATGACGTAGGGCTTGGCGGTCGCCTTGCCGCCCAGCTTGAAGACCATGAGCCTGCCCGGCAGGCGCGGGCGGTCCTTCAGCATGATCGAGGCCGATGTCGCCGCTGCGCCGCCGTAGCCCACCATCAGGGCGACATACTGCTCGCCGTCGATCTCATATGTGGATGGCGCCGCGACGATCCCGTTGAAGGTGTTGTAACTCCAGAGTTTCTTTCCGGAGGCGGCCTCGTAGGCGACGAAATCGCCCTCGCCGGCTCCCTGGAAGACCAGGCCTCCCGCCGTGGACAGGAGGCCGCCATTCCAGAAGAAGGGATGCTCAATCGTCCAGCGCGCCTTTCCGGCGACGGGATCCCAGGCGATCAGCTGGCCCTTGTACAGGGCCTTGATCGCCTTCAGCTGCGCAGCGTCGTCAGGAAGAGCGTTGGCGAGAAAGTCGGTGCCAAGGTTCCAGGCGCCGGGCCGATACTTGAAGTCCTTCACGCGGGTGTAGGCGAAGGGCGCCGTATGGGCCGGAATATAGACAAGACCTTCCTTCGGATTGAACGCCATGGGATGCCAGTTGTGGGCGCCCAGCGGGCCCGGCAGCGCCATGGCGGGCGCGTTCTCGTAACGCGCGCCTTCCACCTCGATTGGCCGTCCGGTCTTCAGGTCCACCCCCTTGGCCCAGGTGACGGGCGCATAAGGCGTGGCCGAGATCAGCTGACCGGTCGCGCGGTCGATGACATAGAAGAAGCCGTTCTTCGGCGCCTGCATCAGGACCTTGCGCGGTTGCCCGCCCACCGTCAGGTCGGCCAGGATCATGTGCTGGGTGGCGGTGTAGTCCCAGCTCTCGCCCGGGGTCGTCTGATAATGCCAGACATACTCGCCGGTGTCGGGCCTCAGGGCCAGGATGGACGAGACGAAGAGGTTGTCGCCCTTGCCGTCGGAACGCTCCTGGTGGTTCCAGGGCGTTCCGTTGCCGACGCCCAGATAAACAATGTCCAGGGCCGGATCGTAGGCCATGGAATCCCAGATGGTCCCTCCCCCGCCGGTCTTCTTCCAGGTCTCTCCGAACCAGGTTCCCGCGGCCTTCTCCGCCATGATCTTGTCGGAGGCCGCACCATCGGGCTTACCCTCCGGATTGGGGGCCGTGTAGAAGCGCCAGACCATCTTGCCGGTGTCGGCGTCATAGGCCGAGACATAGCCGCGAACGCCGTACTCGGCTCCGCCATTCCCGATCAGCACCTTGTCCTTCACGATGCGCGGGGCGCCCGTGATGGTGTAGGGGCGGGAAGTGTCTGTGGTCTGGACAGTCCAGGCGGGCTTCCCGGTCTCCGCATCCAGGGCGATGAGTCTCCCGTCGAGGGCCCCGAAGTAGACCTTGCCCTTCCAGACGGCGACGCCGCGGTTAACGACGTCGCAGCAGGCGTCCATGCCCTTGGATCCGTCAACCTTGGGATCATAAGACCACTTCACGGCCCCGGTGCGGGCGTCGAAGGCATAGACCTTTGACCATGCGGTCGTTGTGTAGAGCACGCCGTCGACCATGACCGGAGTGGCTTCCTGGCCGCGGTCGGTGTCGAACTCGTGGTACCAGGCAAGGCCGAGGTCCTTCACGTTCGAGATGTTGATCTTGTCGAGGGGGCTGTAGCGCTGCTCGTCATAGGTCCGGCCAACAGCCAGCCATTCGCCGTTGGCGCTGGCCGCTGAAAGCCGCTCGCCATCGACGCGTCCCGCCTTGCCCCCAGCCTGGCTGCAGGCCGCCAGCAGTGCGGTCACGGCGAGTATTCCCACAAGGCGCTGAAGCGTCATCGTTTCCTCCCCCGGATGCCCCATCTGGGCCTCTGCGGAGTATGCCCAGCAGGAACAGAACGGCAAGCCGTGACGTTACGTCACTTGCCTTGGACGGCGGCCTCGTGCTCTTGGGCCGGAAACTTGGCCTTTACCTGAACCTGCGAGGCTCTCGAGCTTGGCGGGTCCGACCGCCAGCAGAAGACCCGCGGGGGAAGCCGGTCCATGAGCAAGACCATCCTTGTGGTGGACAATGATCCGACCCAAAGGCGCCCGATCACGGCGGTCCTCGAGCGGGAAGGCTTTGCAGTGACCCTGCTTCTGAGCGGGGACGCCCTGCTGGATCATCTGGCCAAGGGTGGAGCCTGCGACGTTATCCTCCTCGACCTGGTCTTGCCTGGCCGGTCGGGTATCGAGACCCTTGTCGATCTGAGGGCGCGCGGACACCAGCACCCGGTCATCGTCCTGACCGCCTCTGGCGGCATCGACACCGTTGTCTCGGCCATGCAGGCGGGCGCCTGCGACTTTTTCGTCAAGCCCGCCTCGCCCGAGCGGATCGCCATCTCCATCAACAACGCCCTGTCCATCGGCGCCCTGAGGTCCGAGGTCGCCCAGCTACGCAAACGCGCAGAGGGTCGCGCGACCTTTGACGATCTCGTCGGGAGTTCGCCTGCGATGCAACTCGTCCGGCGCATGGGAGAGCGGGCCGCCCGATCCTCAATCCCCATCCTGATTTCCGGGGAGAGCGGAGTCGGCAAAGAAGTGATCGCTCGCGCCGTTCACGGCTCCTCGGACCGCGCCGGCCGACCCTTTGTCGCGATCAACTGCGGCGCTATTCCGGCGCCCCTGGTGGAGTCCATCTTGTTCGGCCACGAGAAGGGGAGTTTCACGGGCGCTACCGAGCGTCACGCCGGCAAGTTCCAGGAGGCCAACGGCGGCACCTTGCTGCTCGACGAGATCGGCGAACTGCCGATGGACATGCAGGTGAAGCTGCTTCGGGTGCTCCAGGAGGGCGAGGTGGATCCGGTGGGCGCGCGACGCCCTATCAAGGTCGATGTGCGCATCATTTCAGCGACGAACCGGAACCTCGCCCAGGCTGTCTCCGACGGCTTTTTCCGGGAGGACCTCTTCTATCGCCTCAATGTCTTCCCCATCGAGGCCCCGCCCCTGCGGGACCGGCGGGAGGATATTCCGGCCCTTGTTCACGCCTTCATCCAGCGTTTCAGTATTGAAGAAGGACGCCCGGTGTCCGGAGTGACACAGGAGACGATTGACCTCCTGGTCCAGTACGACTGGCCGGGGAACATCCGGCAGCTCGAAAACGCCGTTTACCGCGCCATCATCCTTGCGGACGGTCCCCTGCTTCAGCCGTACGATTTTCCGGCGATCTCCGGTCTGTCGCCGCCGACGGGACCGAACCCGGCGGCATCCTGTCCCGAGGTCGATCTACGGCCGGCCCCGGGCCCCCTCAATCTCCCGCAGGCGGATTTGCCGGTCCGTATCCTGGATGATGAAGGACATGTCCGGGCCCTCGACGCCATCGAGGGGGACCTGATCAGGCTGGCGATCGAGCGCTACGAGGGTCATATGAGCGAGATCGCCCGGCGCCTCGGGATCGGTCGCTCCACGCTCTATCGAAAGGTCCGCGAGAACGGCCTGGGAGAATTCGCTGGCCTCGGCGGCGACTGAACTTCGGCTCAGGCCTGCCCGTCCCCTCCCTCAGAGTCCTCGGGCCTACGGCTCCGGCCGGGACGACGATGGCCGAAGCGGCGGCCCGGGATGGGCGCCTCGCCTGAGGCCTTGGCGGCGATTTCCTTGAGCTTGCGGTGCTGAAGGGCGGACAGGGCCTGGCCGGGGGCGCCTTTCTCGGGGTCACCGAAGGCGCGGCCGTAGGTCTGTATCCGGGTCTCCACCGACCCAAGGAACTCGCCCTCCCAGTCTGAAAGGTCGACGCCCGCGCGCTCCGCTTTTCGACGGGTCCGCCGCAGCGCGTTGAGAGCGGCCCTGCGCGCGGCCTCTCTGGGGTCGGCGGGACCGCGCCTCAAATCTCGCCGATCGCCGAGAGATAGAGGTCGAGGATGGCTTCCTCCTCCTGCCGCTTGGCGCGGTCCTGTTTACGCAGCCGGACCACCTTGCGGAGAATCTTCACGTCGAAGCCCGCACCCTTGGCCTCGGCGAAGACCTCCTTGATCTGCTCCATGACCTCCGTCTTTTCCTGCTCGAGGCGCTCGATCCGCTCGACAATGGTGCGCAGCCGCCCCTGGGCGTCCTGGTTCAGAACATCGGAATGGGCGTCTTCGCCGGCCATGAGGTCAGCCTCCTGCAGAATTGTGTCGGGGTTGCGGCGCAGACCCTAGCGAGGGCCGCTGGTCGTGTCGCGCGCACGCTTCGGGCTGTGGAGCCCGAATACAGGATCATCTGTGGAAAACCGCCCGACCGCGCCGGGCGCAAACCGCCTCAGCCCTGCTTGGCCTTAAAGCGAGGGTCGGTCTTGTTGATCACGTAAACCACACCCTTGCGGCGCACCAGCTTGCAGTCGCGGTGGCGGGTCTTGAGCGACTTCAGCGAGCTTCTGACCTTCATGACCTTCGTCTTCTCTGGGTACGGGACATTAGCCCTGGCGACCGAGTGAGCGGCGCGTATACGGAACCCCCGGCGGCAAGTCAATCAGCTGTCCGGAGGCCAGGCTCGCGCCGGCGACGTTGCCCCTGACCCCGGCGCACCTTAACTCTTTCCGCATGAAGCGTCGCACCTTCCTGGTCACTGCAGCGGCTGCGCTCGCCACACCCGCCGTGGGCGCCGGTCCGAAGAGCGATCCTTTGACCGCCCAGGAGGCGGCTTTCGCGGAGTGGCTATCCGCGTTCAGGATCACCGCCCTCGCCTCCGGCTTGCCCGCAGACGTCCTGGAGCGAGAGCTGGCGGGCCTGCAGCCGGACCCCCGGGTCCGGGGATCCGACCGGAACCAGCCGGAGTTCTCCCGCCCGTTCAGTCACTACGTAAAGCAAGCCGCAGGCGAGGATCGCGCAGCAATCGGTCGACGCCGGATGGCGGAACTCGACGCCTCGCTTGCGGGCGTCGAGGCCGCCTCAGGCGTACCCCGGGAGATGCTCGTTGCGATCTGGGGCATGGAATCCGGCTACGGCGCCTTCCTGGGAGACCATGACGTCATCCGCTCGATGGCTACTCTTGCAGCGGATGGCCGCCGCCGCGTCTTCGCCGAGGACCAGCTCCTGGCGACCCTGCGTATCATCGCGTCTGGGGAATGGCCGCGGGCGCGACTGGTCGGATCCTGGGCCGGCGCCATGGGGCAGACCCAGTTCATCCCGTCCAACTTCCTCTCCCTGGCGTTGGACGCCGACGGCGATGGCCGCCGCGATGTCTGGGGCTCCCCGCTCGACGCCCTCGCTTCCGCCGCCAACCTTCTGGCGACGTCTGGCTGGGCCCGGGGGCAGGGATGGGCCCTGGAGGTGGCCGCCCCGGACAACTTCGACTACTCGGTGAGCGAGACCTTGAGCGCCTCTCCCGCCGTCTGGAGCGACCTTGGGCTCATGCGGGCCGACGGCGGCCCGCTGGGCCTGGATGCACCTGAGGCGACGCTGCTGTCCCCGACGGGGGCCAAGGGTCCCCTCTTCCTGTTGATGGCCAACCACTTCGTGATCCGGCGCTACAACAACGCCGTCACCTATGCCCTCGCCGGCGGCCTGCTTGCTGACAGCATCGCCGGCCGGCCTGGCCTCGTCCGGCCCTGGCCTGAGGAGGTCCCCCTCTCTCTCGCCGATCGGATCTCCGCCCAGGCGGCGCTGCAGGCGGCGGGCTATGACGTCGGCGAGCCGGATGGCGTCATCGGGCTGAAGACCCGCGCTGCCCTGCGGGCCTGGCAGAAGTCTCGCGGCCTGGTGGCGGACGGGTACCTCTCGCCAGACATGATCGCCCTGCTACGGGACCCCAAAGCCTAGGGGTTCAGCGTTCGCGCCTGGTGGAAGGAAGTCGGAACCTTTGGGGGCATGTCCCGTCGAAGAGCCTTCACACGCAAGACCTGGGCTCCGTCCCCTGTTCCCGCCCCAGCTCGGTGGCCCGAACGAGGAGCCGCTCCATGCTGCGGTCCCGGACGCCCGCATCGCGCAGATGGGCCACAAGGTCTCGAAGATAGTCGATGTTGCGCCCGGACAGGCCGCTTGCCCCGGCGATGAGACGCGCTTGGGCTTCGAGCGAAAGGCTACCGGCCCACTGTGGGTGGCGCCGATCGGAGAGGAAGGTCAGGCACGGCGCGCGCTCCCCGGCGTCCAGCCTGACAGTCACTTCGGCCTCCACATAGGTCTCGGTCGGCTGTTCGCGCTCGCGCAGGTAGGCACGGACCTCGGGCCAGAGGTCGGCGGTCACCCGGTAGGCGACCCCGCGCACGGAGCCGCCGGGGGTCAGGCCGAGCACCAGACCTGGTCGCTCCGGCGTCCCCCGGTGGTGGACGGAATAGATGCAGAAGGCGCGACGCCGACCCTGTAGTATAGCGGGACGGCGCTCGGCCCAATCAAAGCCTGGTCGCCACATCAGAGACCCGTAACCGAACACCCACCGATCCGCCGACATCGCCGACCGCATGCCCTCTCCTGCCAATTCCGACTCCATGCCCCAGGCGCCCGGCGCGCGCAAACCCCGACGACTCGGCCTCTGGATACCCTTGGGGATCACCGGGATTCTGGCGGCCGCCTGGAGCGCAGGCTGGTTTCTCGCCGCACGAGAGGTGGAGCGTCGCCTCGACGTCGGCGTCCGCACCCTCGCCTCGGGCGGCATCGCGGTCGAATGGTCGGGAAAACGGTTGTCCGGCTATCCCTTCCGTCTCAACCTGGACATGACCGACCTGCGGGTGGACGCCGGGAGTTGGGCGGTCAGGGTCCCACAGTTCGAGGCCCAGGCCTTCCTCCACGCCCCTCGCTCCTGGCTGGCGGCTGCGCCAGAGGGGCTGACAGTCTTCCGGCCGGAGGGCGGTGGCCTTGAGGTGCGCGGTCGACGCCTGCTGTCCAGCCTGGTCCTGCCCGAGGCCGGCCCGATGCGTCTCTCCGCTGAGGGGCTGGACCTGTCCTTCTCCCCGACGCCCGGCGCCCGGCCCTTCGCCCTGGTCTCGGCGGGGCGGCTGGAGTTTCACCTGCGACCCGGCCCGGGCGATCGTGCGGCGGTCTTCCTGCGACTGGAGGAGGGGGCGCCCACTCCCGGCCGGCTGTTCGCCGACCTCGGGAGCGGCGGCGGCGTGTCGGCGGCGGTGGACGCCCGCATTGACCACACCTCCGCCCTGCGGGGCGGGACCCCGGCCCGGGCCCTGGCCGCCTGGGGTGCGGCGGGGGGACAGCTTGACCTGAACGAGGCGGGAATGACTGCTGGACAAACCCGGGTCTCCCTGGGGACTACGGGCCTGCGGGCTGCAGCCGATGGACGCCTGGAGGGCCGGGTGACAATCACGGCGGCAAGGTCTCCCACCCTGCTGGCCACCCTCGCCCGGCATGGCGTCCTTTCGCCGACCGAGGCCGCAGGCGGCATCGCGGCCGCCCTCCTTCTCGCAAAGGATCGCGGAGACGATATCCGCCTCGACCTCGACCTGTCCGGTGGCGACGTGCGGATCGCCCGTTAGGGCGGGGATCAGGCGGCCTCTTGCACCTTTGCGATCGGGTTGGAGAAGTGCATGACGCCGTCTTCCAGACCGGAGAACCTCAGCGAAGCCAGGTCCAGGGCGTAGTTCTGATGCAGCTTCCAGGGCGCGGTCACGCCCTGCTTTGGGAAGTCGCCGATCGACCTCTGGACATACCCCGAGGTGAAATCCAGCCAGGGCGCGGTCTCGGGGGGTAGCGCCTCGAGCGCCGGGGTGCACTGGCGCAGACCCTTGCGGCGCATATGGTTGAGCAGCCGACAGACATACTCGCAGGTGAGGTCGCACTTCAGCGTCCAGGAGGCGTTAGTGTAGCCGAAGGCCGAGGCGAGGTTGGGTACGTTCGAGTACATCATGCCCTTGTAGCTTAGCGTATCCGCTGGCCGGACCGGGGCGCCGTCCACGGTCAGGGCGATGCCGTTCATGGCCTGTAACCTCAGACCCGTCGCGGTGACGACGATGTCGGCGGCCAGCTCGACGCCGGACTTCAGCTTCAGGCCGGTCTCGGTGAAGGTCTCGATCTCGTCGGTCACCACCGAGGCCGAACCGGTCTTCAGGGCCTGGAAGAAGTCGCCGTCAGGGGCCAGGCAAAGGCGCTGGTCCCAGGGGTTGTAGCGCGGGGAGAAGTGGGTCTCGACGTCGAAGTCCGGGCCCAGGGTCACGCGCACCTGATCGACGATGGCCTTCTTCACCTGCTCCGGTTTCCGGCGGGCGAAGCGGTAGAAGACCATCCCCATCAGCACGTTGCGCCAGCGGATGAGCTGGTAGGCCAGGGTCTCGGGAAGGAACTGCCGGAGCTTCAGAGCCAGGGCGTCCTCGCCAGGCCGGGCCACGATGTAGGTGGGCGAACGCTGGAGCATGGTCACATGACCGGCGGTTCGCGCCATCTCGGGGACCAGAGTCACCGCGGTCGCGCCCGAGCCGATCACCACCACCCGCTTGCCGGAATAGTCCAGGTCGTCGGGCCAGGCCTGAGGATGAATGATGCGGCCGGCAAACCGGTCCATGCCGGCGAAGTCCGGGGTGTAGCCGCCCTGGTAGGAGTAGTAGCCGCCGCACAGGAAGAGGAAGTTGCAGGTGAAGGCAGCGGGGCCGTCAGTCGTCTCGGCCGTGAGAGTCCAGAGGGCGCTCTCGCTGGACCAGGCGGCGGCGGTTACCTTATGCCCGTAGCGGATCCGGTCCTCGATGCCCTCATCACGCGCGGTGTCGCGGATATAGCGCAGGATGGAGGGACCGTCGGCGATGGCCTTGGCCTCAGTCCAGGGCCGGAAGGAATAACCCAGGGTGTACATGTCCGAGTCCGAGCGGATGCCCGGATACCGAAAGAGGTCCCAGGTGCCGCCGATCGACTGCCGGCCCTCAAGCAGCAGGAAGCTGCGGTCGGGACAGGCCGTCTTGAGGTGCCGGGCGGCGCCGATCCCGGACAGGCCCGCCCCGATGATGACCACGTCGGCATGGGTCGCTGAACTGATCTCCGCCATCTCGTCCCCCGGCTCATCGCATCTCGGTGCTTCTGTCATGACGGTGGGGCGTGACGGGCGCAAGCGTCTTGCCGCCCGGCGGCGAGGGACCTAGCCTCGCACCGGTCCTTCGAGGTGTCCGAGATGTTCCGCCGCCTGCTCCTGAGCCTGGTCCTGCTCCTTGCCTTGCCCGCCATGGCGACCGCCGCCGCGACCGCCGCCACGGCGCCCTCCGGGGTGAGGACGACTGCCTCTGCGATCCCCTCCAAGGAGATGCTCCGCTGGCGCGAGACCGCCCGCCGGGTCACCATTGTCAGGGACGATTGGGGCATAGCCCACATCCGGGGCAAGACCGACGCCGACGCCGTCTTCGGCATGATCTACGCCCAGGCGGAGGATGACTTCCCGCGCATTGAGGCCAACTACCTGACGTCGCTGGGCCGGCTGTCCGAGGCCGAGGGCGAGGCGGCCCTGATGCAGGACCTCCGGGCTCGGCTCTATGTCGATCCGGACATCCTCAAGGCCCATTACGCCAAGAGCCCGCCCTGGCTGCGCAAGCTGATGGACGCCTGGGCGGACGGGCTGAACTATTACCTGGCCATGAACCCCCAGGTGCGCCCGAAGGTGTTGACGCGCTTCGAGCCCTGGATGGCCCTGAGCTTCTCCGAGGGCAGCATCGGCGGCGACATCGAGCGCATCGCTTTGGATGGCCTTGCGGAGATGTACTCGGACCGACCCCGGGTCCTGGCCAGCGCGGCCCCGGTTGGGCCAGAGGAGCCGCGCGGGTCCAACGGGATCGCCATCGGCCCCTCGCGCGCCTGGGGCGGACGCCCCCTGCTGCTGATCAACCCCCACACCAGCTTCTACTTCCGCTCCGAACAGCAGGTGACCTCCGACGCCGGCCTCAACGTCTACGGGGCGGCGACCTGGGGCCAGTTCTTCATCTACCAGGGCTTCAACTCCCGGGTGGGCTGGATGCACACCTCCAGCGGCGTGGATTCGGTCGATGAGTTCTCGGTCCAGGTGAAAAACCGCGGCGGGAAGCTGACCTATCGATATGGCGCCGGCGAGCGACCGATGTTGACCCGGACGATCGCCATTGACTGGCGTACGCTAAGTGGCGCCCTGGTCCGCAGCACCTTCCGGGTGCACTACACGCATCATGGTCCTGTCGTCCGCAAGGAGGGGGACCACTGGGTCGCCTTCGCCATGATGAACCGGCCGGTGGAGGCCCTCAGCCAGTCCTTCCTGCGCACCCGGGCCCGCAATTTCGATGAGTTCATGAAGGCGGCGGCCCTGGTCGGCAATGCCTCGAACAACACTCTCTACGCCGACGCAGACGGGGTGATCGCCTACCTGCATCCCCAGTTCGTGCCGCGGCGGAACGACCGGTTCGACTACACCCGGACGGTCGACGGATCAGATCCGGCGACAGACTGGCAGGGACTGCACGCCCTGTCCGAACTGCCCAGCGTGAAGTCCCCCAAGGGCGGCTGGGTCTATAACACCAATGACTGGCCCTGGACCGCGGCGGGCCCGGAGAGCCCCCGACGGGAGCGCTTCCCCCGCTATATGGACACGGTGGGTCCGAACCCCCGGGGGGCCAACGCCGTCCAGCTGCTCGAGGGAGGGCAGACCTTCACCCTCGACACCCTGGCCCAGGGGGCGTTCAACACCCGCCTGCCGGCTTTCGAGGCCCTCCTGCCCGGCCTCGAGGCCGCCTGGGATGCGACCCCCGGCGCCGATCCGCTGCGCCTTAAGCTGGCCGAGGACATCCGCCTGCTGCGGGGCTGGAACCGGCTTTGGTCGGCCACGTCCGAGGCCCTGACCCTGGCGGTCTTCTGGGGCGACCTGCTCTGGCCCGAGGCCGAGGAGATCGCCCGGAAGGAGGGCTTGAGCGTCTGGGAGGTGATGGCCAGCCGGATCGCGCCCCGGCGCAAGCTGGAGGTCCTCGCCCAGGCCTCCGACCGGCTTCAGGCCGACTTCGGGACCCGCAAGGTCCCCTGGGGCGAGGTGAATCGCTTCCAGCGCCGCAGCGGCGATATTCGTCAGGACTTCAGCGACGCCGCGCCGAGCCTCGCCGCCCCCTTCCCCTCGGCGCGCTGGGGCGCGCTGGCCTCCTTCGGCGCCCGCCGCCCTGAGGGCCAGAAGAGGCTCTATGGAAGCAGCGGCAACAGCTTCGTTGCGGTTGTTGAATTCGGGCCCCGGGTCCGGGCCCGGGCGGTGACGGCGGGCGGCGCCTCCAGCTCGCCCCTGTCGAAGCACTTCACCGACCAGGCTCCCCGCTATCTGAGCGGCGACCTTCGGCCGGTTTACTTCTGGCCTGACGAGATCAAGGGCCGCGTGGCCCGCACCTACCGGCCCGGGCAGTAGCGCGGTATTGCGCCGCCCGGCGCAATGACCTATCGCCCAAGCCTCCAGAACGCCGGGACCGACATGGACGCCTCCGAACCCTCGCCGACCGCACGCCCCCTCGAGGCCGTGCGCGCGCGCCTGGACGAGGTCGACCGGCGCCTACTGGAGCTGATCGACGAGCGGGCCACCCTGTCGGGCGAGGTGGCGGCGGCCAAGGCGGCGGCGGGCGAGTCCGGTCGATTCGCCCTGCGGCCGCAGCGCGAGGCCGAGGTCCTGCGTAATCTCCTGGGCCGCTCCCGCAGGGCCGCGCCCGCAGGCCTGATCGTCCGGATCTGGCGGGAGCTGATGAGCGACAGCCTGTCGCGTCAGGGGCCCTATCACGTCAGCGTCTACGGCGGACAGACGCCCGACGGGGTCCGCGAGGCGGCCCGGATGCGGTTCGGGGCCGCCCCGTCCTTCACCGCCGTGAGCCGTCCCGAGGACGCCATCGCCGCCGCCCGGACGCCCGGCGGGGTTGCGGTCCTGGCCCTGGACACCCGAACCCCCTGGTGGGGGCGGCTGCTGGCCGAGCCGGCCCTGCGCGTCTTCGCCGCCCTGCCCTGTCTGAACGCCTGGGGCCGCCCCACCGCCCTGGCGGCGGCGGAGGTGGAAATCGGTCCGACCGGCGGGGACCGCACCTACTGGGTCACCGACGCCCCCGGCCCGCCTGGGCGGCTGGTCGAGGCCCTGAGCAAGGACGGCGTGGCTGCCGAACTCCTGGCCGATGCTGGCGGCCTGCGCCTCTTCGAGTTGGTCGGCTACTACCAGACCGACGACGAGCGCCTCGCCCGGGCGCCCGGGCGGCTGACCGGCGTGATCGGCGCGGCCTCGGCGCCGCTGGACCTTTGAGGGCAAGCCATGACCGATCGTCCCCAGCCCAAACCCGGCATCCTCGACATCTCGCCCTACAAGCCCGGCAAGGCCGCGGTGGAGGGCGTGGTGCACCCCCTCAAGCTGTCGGCGAACGAGAACATCCTCGGCTCCAGCCCGGAGGCGAAGATGGCCTTCGCCTCGGCCATCGACGAGTTGCATCTCTATCCGGACGGGCGCTGCAACGCCCTGCGCGAGGCGATCAGCGCGAAGTACGGCCTGGAGCCTGAGCGGCTGCTGTTCGGCTGCGGGTCGGACGAAATCTTCCAGCTGATCGGCCAGGTCTTCCTCCAGCCGGGCGACAACGCCGTCCAGGGCGAGCACGGCTTCGGCGCCTTCGCCATCGCCACCCGCGCGGCGGGGGGTGAGGTGCGCATGGCCCGCGAGATCGACCTGCGGATCGACGTGGATGAACTGCTCGCCTGCGTGGATGAGCGGACCCGGATCGTCTGGGTGGCCAATCCCGCCAACCCGACAGGCACACTGGTCAAGGGCTCTGAGATCCGCCGCCTGCACGCGGCCCTGCCCGCCGATGTGGTCCTGGTGCTTGACGGCGCCTATGCCGAGTTCGCCGAGGACCCGGATTTCGAGGACGGGGTCGACCTTGTCCGGAACTTCACCAACGTCATTATGACGCGGACCTTCTCCAAGCTGCACGGCCTGGCCGCCCTGAGGGTGGGCTGGGCCTACATGCCGCAGGACATGGCCGACGCCATCGACCGGATTCGCCTGCCCTTCAACGTCTCCATCCCCGCCCAGCGCGCCGCCATCGCCGCCTTGGCGGATGAGGACTTCCAGGCGCGCTCACTGGAGCTGGTGCGGACCTGGCGGCCCTGGCTGGCCCAGCAACTGGGCGGCCTGGGGCTGGAAACCACCGCGTCGAGCGCGAACTTCGTCCTCGCCCGCTTCCCGAAGACCCCCGGCCGGACAGCGGCGGACGCCGACGTCTTCCTTTGCGCCCGCGGCCTGATCCCACGGATGGTCGGCGGCTACGGCCTGCCTGATCATCTGCGCATCACAATCGGCCTGGAAGAGCATAATCGGGCGGTGGTGGACGCCCTCGCCGAATTCCTGGGGAACCGACCTTGATCTATTCGCGGATGGCGGTGATCGGCTGTGGCCTGATCGGGTCCTCGGTGATCCGCGCCGCCCGTGCGGCCGGGGCCGTCGGCTCCGTCGCCGTGGGCGACGCCAGCGAGGCGCACCGGGCCGAGATCGAGGCCCTGGGCTACGCCGACCTCGTCACGGGGGACCTCGCCGAAGCGGTGGCGGACGCCGACCTGGTTGTCTTCGCTGTGCCCGTCCTGGCCATGGGCCCGGCGGCCGCCACGGTGGCGGCGGCGCTGAAGCCGGGCGCCACGGTTACGGATGTGGGTTCGGTCAAGGTCGGGGTGGCCGAATCCCTGCGCGCAGCCCTGCCGGCCTCAGTTTACCTGGTCCCGGGACATCCTATCGCGGGCACCGAACAGTCTGGACCCGCCGCCGGCTTCGCCGAGCTGTTCCGCGGCAGGTGGGTCATACTGACGCCGGAGGCGGATGACCGGTCGGCCTACCGAGACGCCGTCAACCGCCTCTCGGACTTCTGGATCGCCCTAGGCGCCCAGGTGGACATCATGGATGCTGCGCACCACGATCTGGTGCTGGCCGTCACCAGCCACCTTCCCCACCTGATCGCCTACAACATCGTCGGCACGGCCGCCGACATGGAGGAGGTCACCCGGGCCGAGGTGATGAAGTACTCGGCTGGCGGGTTCCGTGACTTCACCCGGATCGCCGCCTCGGACCCCACCATGTGGCGCGACGTCTTTCTGGCCAACAGAGACGCTGTCCTGGAAGTCCTCGGCCGGTTCACCGAGGATCTCCAGGCTTTGTCCAGAGCGATCCGCTGGGGCGAAGGCGACAAGCTGTTCGACCTGTTCACGCGAACCCGAGATATCCGGCGCGGCATCGTCGCCGCCGGGCAGGAGAGCGCCGAGCCGAACTTCGGCCGTGACCGGGCGGCGTCCGGCGGCGGGCCGAAGCCGTGAGCGGCTACGCCTGGCTGGCGGGGGCCATCGCCACCGAAATCGTCAGCACCAGCCTGTTGAAACTTTCCGAGGGCTTCACCCGCCCGCTTCCCGGAGCCGGCGCCATCGCCCTGGTGGCGGTGTCCTTCTACTGTCTCGCCCAGGCGCAGAGGACCATCCCGATGGGGATCGGATACGCCATCTGGTCCGGCGTGGGTATCCTGGCCATCACGGCGATCGGCTGGGTGGGCTTCCGCCAGAAACTGGACTTTCCCGCTGTGGCCGGGATCACCCTGATCCTCGCCGGCGTCCTGGTGATCCGTCTGTTCTCCCGCGCCGAGGCCTGACCCTTCGCCTTGAGACGGCGCTTCCCGTTTGGGGCGCGGGTGGGTTAGGTCTGGCCCGTGACCGCGCCTCCCGCCCTTGTCGTCCTGCCCGGCCCCAAGGCCGCCCTCGCCGGGGAGGCGGGCGTGCGCCGGCTGGTCCCCGCCGAGGCCCGGGAGAGGTTCTCCCAGGAGACCCTGATGGTGGCGCACGCCGCCCTCACCGCCCGCCGGCTGGGCCTGGCGCCGCCACCCCGCTCGGCCCGCCTTCGCGACGTGCTGGAGCTCTTCGCCTTCGTCCGGCCCGGCGCCTTCACCGCCCCCTCCGCGGCGGGTCTGGCCCTGGCCTTGGGCGATCCGGAGCCGGTGGGTCCGGAGGACATGGCCGTCGCCCTCTCCCGGGCGGCGGAGCGGCTCCTGGCGGAAATCGCGGCGACACCGACGCCCTCCCGCGAGGAAGCCCTGGCGGTGGCCGAGACCCTGGCCCGGGGCGGCTGGGCCTGGGGTGACGTCGTCGTCGCCGCCCTGCGCTCCCGACCTGTCTCCAACGCCTTCCGCACCTCGGGCCTCGATGTCTGGACGCGGCTGGAGGAGTGGGAGGATCCGGGACCGGCCGGCGACCCGGGAAGCGCCCCGGTCCCGCCCGAAGCCGCCGTCCGTCGGTTGGGGGAGCTCCTGGAGCGGGCCGGCCTCGACGAAGCCCGTACCGCCCAGGCCGAGTACGCCCGGGAGGCCGCTTTCGTTTTCCGTCCCCGGGACCGCGAGAACGAGCCCAACATGCTGCTGGCCGAGGCCGGGACCGGGATCGGCAAGACCCTGGGCTACCTGGCGCCCGCCTCCCTCTGGGCCGAGGCGAACGGCCCCTCGGTCTGGATCTCCACCTACACCCGCGCCCTTCAGCGGCAGATCGAGCGCGAGAGCGCCGTCCTCTTTCCCGACCCGGCGGAGCGGGCGCGCCGGGCCGTCGTGCGCAAGGGCCGGGAGAACTACCTCTGCCTCCTGAACTTCCAGGATCTGGTCAACACCGCCCAGCTGGGGGCGGCGGACCTGATCGGCCTGGGCCTGACCGCCCGCTGGATCCGGGCCAGCCGCGACGGGGACATGACCGGCGGCGATTTTCCAGCCTGGCTGCCGGGCCTGTTCGCCGTACCCGCCGCCGGTCAGGCCGCCGCCGGGAACCTCGTCGACCGGCGGGGGGAGTGCATTCACGCCGGCTGCGCCCACTACCGGACCTGCTTCGTCGAGAAGGCCATCCGCGCTTCGCGCCGGGCCGACATCGTCATCGCCAACCACGCCCTGGTCATGGCCCAGGCGGCCTTCGACGGCGCCCGGGCCGGCCGGGGTGCGCCGGAGGACTCCGAGACCACGCGGCTGCGCCGGGTGGTGTTCGACGAGGGCCATCACGTGTTCGACGCCGCAGACGCCGCCTTCTCCACCGCCCTTTCCGGCCAGGAGACCGCCGAGCTCAGGCGCTGGATCCGGGGATCAGAGCGGCGGGGGCGCCGGGGCCGCGGGCTGGAGGCGCGGCTTGGCGACCTCGTGGGCGCCGACGGACCCGCCCGCCAGGCCCTGAACGACGTGGTGCACGCCGCCGGCCGGCTGCCCGGCGAGGGCTGGAGCGGCCGGCTGTCGTCTGCGGACCCCGAGGCGCCCCAGGGCCCTGTCGAGACCTTCCTGGCGGCCATGGCCGTCCAGCTTCGGGCCCGCGCCGAGCCCACCGACCTGGCGCCCGCCTGCGCGGCCCGCCCGGCCCTGCCCGAGGCGGTCGCCGCCGCCCGGGCCGTCGCCGCCGCCCTGGCGGACATCGAGGCCCCCCTGCTGGCCCTGACGCGGACGCTGGAGGACCTGCTGGACCAGGGCGCCGAGACCCTGACCGGGGCCGAGCGGGGGCGGATCGAGGGCGTATTGCGGGGCCTGGACCGGCGGGCGCGCATGACCCTGCCCGCCTGGCGCGGCATGTTGTCGACTCTCGACGCCGGGGAGACCGGACCCGGAGGGGAGGACCCTGACTTCGTCGACTGGTTCGAGGGAGTGGTGATCAGCGGCCGGCTGGCGGACGCCGCCTTCCGCCGTCATTGGGTCGACCCCACCGAGCCCCTCGTGCGCACCGTGCTGGAGCCGGCGCACGGGATCCTCGTCACCTCGGCCACCCTGACGGACAGCGCCGCGGAGGACCCCTTCGCCCTGGCCGAGCTGCGATCGGGGGGGCGCCGCATGGCCTCGCCGCCGGCGCACCTGCGCCTCGCCTCGCCTTTCGACTACGCCGCCTGCGCCCGGGCCTTCGTGGTCACGGATGTCAGCAAGAACGACGCCCGCCAGGTAGGGGCCGCCCTGCGCGAGCTCTTCCTGGCGGCGGGCGGCGGGGGCCTCGGCCTGTTCACCGCCATCCGCAGGCTGAAGGCGGTGCACGAGCAGATCGCCGCGCCCCTGGGCGACCGGGGCCTGTCGCTCTACGCCCAGCATGTGGACCCCCTGGAGGTCGGCGCCCTGGTGGACATCTTCCGGGCGGAGGTCGACTCCTGCCTGCTGGGCACGGACGCCGTCCGCGACGGGGTCGACGTGCCGGGCCGCAGCCTGCGCCTGCTGGTCTTCGACCGGGCGCCCTGGCCCCGGCCGGACCTGTTGCACAAGGCGCGCCGGGCCCGCTTCGGGAACGGCTGGGACGACGCCATCACCCGGGGCCGCATCGCCCAGGCCTTCGGCCGGCTGATCCGCCGCCAGGATGACAAGGGCGTCTTCGTCATGCTGGACGCGGCCACCCCCACACGCCTGTTCGGCGCCCTGCCGGAGGGGATCGAGGTCCGCCGCCTGACCCTGGTGGAGGTGCTGGAGGCGACCCGGGACTTCCTGGCCGGCGGCTGAGCGCTGGACTCAGGTCGCGGGCCTGCCCATGCTGTCGCCGCTTCGGGAGGCCACATGCTGCGTCAAAAGGTGCTGGTGCTCTACCTGGCCAATTCGGCGCTGGATTCGGCCGTGGTCGGCTGGTCCCTGTTCGATGGGACGGGGCAGACCCGGCGGATGGCCGGAGACGAGGATGCGCCGCCCTACGCCACCGGCCTGCACGCCCTGCGCGACGGCTGGCGGCTGATCCAGGCCTCGCCCCTTCTGCCCCACGCCCGGGGCGAGGAATTCGACCTCGCCTATCTCAAGTACGAGTTCCTGTTCGAGCAGATCGTGGAGACGCCCGCATGAACGAACTGCCCCTGCTGAACGCCGAGGCCATGGCCACCTTCGCCGCCCGCGGCTTCCTGCGCTTCGACGGCGTCGTGCCGGAGGAGATCAACCGCCAGTTCCTGGACGAGATGGGGGACATCGCCCCGCCCGAGCCGGGCAAGAAGATGATGCGCACCTACGGCGA
>NZ_JADBZL010000038.1:0-4872 GCF_020402505.1 Phenylobacterium sp.
CCAGCCTGCCGGGGACCTTCTTCCTGTCGAACGACGCCTTCTACTTCGGCATGCTGCCCGTCCTGGCCGAGGCCGGCGTCGCCCACGGGATCGCGCCGGAGGCCATGGCCCGGGCCGCCCTGATGGGCCAGCCCTTCCACCTGCTCAGTCCCCTCGTCCCCTCCACCTGGCTGCTGGTGGGCCTGATCCGCGTGGAGATGGGCGCCCACCAGACCTTCACCGCCCTGCCGGCGGCGGGGGTGTGCCTGGTCCTCGCCCTGGCGACGATGGCGACGGGGGGGTTCTGAGGGCGGTCAGGCCGCGTCGGCGATACGGATTTCAAGGCGTAGCCCCGCCGCCGTCGCAAGGTTCACCAAGGCGTCGAGCGAGAACTTCCCAAGCTTTCCCCGCAGTAGGTCGTTCAGCCTGGGACGGGTGATCCCGAGCCGCGCGGCGGCGGCCTCCTGCGACAGGTTCCAAGATCGCACTCGCCGGGAAAGCGCTGAGAGAATCTCTGCCCGCGCCTTCAGGTTCGCCGCTTCGGCCGGGGTGTCTGCGAGGGCGTCGAAGACACTCTCGAAGGTCTGAACTTCCATAATCATCGTCTCCAGGCTCGCAGCCGAGCGGCAGCGAGGTCGATGTCCTTCTGCGCCGTCTTCTGGGTCTTCTTCTGGAAGGCGTGGAGGACCAGGACGCGATCCTCCAGCTTGGCCAGGTAGATCACCCTGAAGGCCCCCGAAGCCTCCCGGATGCGAATCTCTCTCACGCCGGGTCCAATCGTACCCATGGGCTTCCAGTCGTCGGGATCGAGACCGCGCTGCAACTGGTGCAGCTGGAAGCCCGCGGTGGCCCGCGCCGACTCCGGGAATTCCCGAAGACGCGAAAGGCTGTCCCCGAGGAAGACAACGGCTTTCATGAGGTGTGTGTATCGAAATCGATACGATCCCGCAAGACTTCCTACGCCCGCCCCACCGACGCGTACCGGAACCCCAGGACCCTTAAGTCCGCCGGCTTGTAGATGTTGCGCAGGTCCATCAGCACGGGGGTGCACATCAGGGTGCGGACGCACTCCAGGTCCAGGGCGCGAAACTGGTCCCATTCGTTGATGATCACCAGGACGTCGGCGCCTTTGGCGTCGAGGGTTCGACGGTTCAGATCAGCCAGCCGGCCCCGAGGCTGGAGAGGGTCACGCCGACCAGGATGACCTGGTCGCCATTGCCCATGTCGACGATGACGTCGGCGCCGGACTGGGTGATGGTGCGGGCGGGATTGCCCTCCAGTTTCAGCCGGTCGCCCTCGGCGTAGTTGAAGTCCGTGATCCGGTCGATGCCGGCGCCCGCCAGGCTGTAGAACAGGTCCGCCCCCGCGCCGCCGGAGAGGGTGTCGTTCCCCTTGTCGCCCCAGAGCCAGTCGTCGCCGGCCCCGCCCATGACGGTGTCGTCGCCCTGACCGCCGCGCACCCAGTCGTTTCCGGCCCCGCCGTCGACGGTGTCATTGCCCATGTTGCCGTAGACGATGTCAAAGCCGGCGTCGCCGAAGAGCAGGTCGTTGTCCTTGCCTCCCACGACCCAGTCGTTCCCATCGTTTCCGCTAAGAGTGTCGTTGCCCATGTTGCCATGCATGTCGTCGAAACCGGAGCCGCCCGACATCAAGTCGTCGCCCGCCTCGCCGCGCAGTAAGTTGGCGCCGGCGTTCTCCAGGATCGTATCGTCCCCGCCCCCGCCCCAGTAGGTGTCGTTTCCGTCGGAGCCCGGGTCTTCGCCGACCAGATCGTCACCCTCACCGGCCTCCACATAGTCGTTTCCCTGAAGTCCTTCGATCTGGTCTTCGCCCCCCTGGCCGTAGATGGTGTCGTTCCCGGCGAACCCCCCGAGCGTGTCAGCAACCGCCGAGCCAAGGATGTTGTCCGCCCCCCTCAGCACGGCTGCGAGGGCGCTGAAGGTGTCTTCGGCGTCCGCCCAGACAAGCCAGTCCAGGACAGATGTCGAAAAGCCCGAGGCCTGATAGACCAGTATTCCGTTGTTACGGAGTTCGATGCCGGTCACTGTCCCCGAAATCGGTACGCCAAGGGAATTGTAGGCGAAGTTGAGACCCGTAAAGGTGATCTGTTGGCCTTGATAAACAAGACGAAACGTCGTCGCCGAAGCCTGTGTAACGTCGGCATCCAGAAGGATTGAGATGTCGAGGTCTGACATGTCCAGACCCAATGGGCCTGCAGTTAGATTTGCCATTCGGAACCTCGGGATCGCGCCTGAAAATTCCGTCTATGCAGTCGCTTATTTGGCGAACGTGTCAACGCTCCTGGAGCACGATTCGAGGAGACAGGAGAAATAGACGACCAATACTGACGTGTAACGGACCCACTGTAGACGGTAGGCTCGGAAGCACTCTAGGTCGCGACTTCGGTTTTCCGCGCCTACGCCCGCCCCACCGACGCGTACCGGAAGCCCAGGGCCCGGACGTCCGCCGGCTTGTAGATGTTGCGCAGGTCCACCAGCACGGGGGTGCGCATCAGGCCGCGGACGCGCTCCAGGTCGAGGGCGCGGAACTGGTCCCATTCGGTGATGATCACCAGGACGTCGGCGCCTTCGGCGGCGGCGTAGGCGTCGGGCCGGAAGTCGACGCCGGGCAGGAGGTGGCGGGCCTCGGCCTCGCCCTCGGGGTCGAAGGCCTGGACGCGGGCGCCCATGGCCTGCAGGGCCGGCAGGATGTCCAGGGAGGGGGCGTCGCGCATGTCGTCGGTGTTGGGCTTGAAGGTCAGGCCCAGGACGCCGACCGTGCGGCCGGCAAGGTCGCCGTCGACGGCGGCGGCCACCTTGGCGGCCATGGCCTTCTTGCGGGCGTCGTTAACCGCGACGGTGGTCTCGATGAGGCGCACGGGCGAGCCGGCGTCGGTGGCGGTGCGCACCAGGGCGAGGGTGTCCTTGGGAAAGCAGGAGCCGCCATAGCCGGGGCCGGCATTGAGGAACTTCGAGCCGATCCGCTTGTCGAGGCCGATCCCCTTCGCCACCTGCTGGACGTCTGCGCCGACGGCCTCGCAAAGGTCGGCCATCTCGTTGATGAAGGTGATCTTCATGGCGAGGAAGGCGTTGCCGGCGTACTTGATCAGCTCGGAGGTCCGCCGGTCGGTGAACTGGATCGGCGTCTCGTTGAGGAAGAGGGGCCGGTAGAGCTCGGTCATCACTGGCCGGGCGCGTTCGTCGTTGAGGCCCACCACCACCCGGTCGGGGCGCTTGAAGTCGTCGATGGCTGCGCCCTCGCGCAGGAACTCGGGGTTGGAGACCACGGCGAACTCGGCGTCGGGGCGCCGCTCGCGGATGATGGCCTCTATTCCGTCGCCCGTGCCGACGGGGACGGTGGACTTGGTGACCACCACGGTGAAGCCGTCCATCAGGTCGGCGATCTCGGCGGCGGCGGCGTGCACGTAGGACAGGTCGGCGTGACCATCGCCCCGGCGCGAGGGGGTGCCCACGGCGATGAAGACGGCGTCGGCGCCGCGCACCGCCTCGGCGGCCTCGGTGGTGAAGGCCAGGCGCCCGGCCTGGACGTTGCGGGCCACCAGGGTGTCGAGGCCGGGCTCGTAGATGGGCATGCGGCCCGCCTTCAGCCCCTCGATCTTGGCGGCGTCCTTGTCGATGCAGGTGACCTGGTGGCCGAAGTCGGCGAAGCAGGCGCCCGAGACGAGGCCCACATAGCCCGTGCCGATCATGACGACATGCATGGCGCTCAGATCTCCTGGTTGTAGGCGCCGATCTCGGGGCGCCGGGCGAGACGGGGTTTGACCTCCTCGCGGAAGAGGGCGCGCATGTCGTCCTCCGAGCGGGTGCTCTCGACCACGACGACGATCTCGGGCTTGTTGGAGGAGGCGCGGACCAGGACCCAGGAGCCGTCCTCGAGGGCCACGCGCACGCCGTTGACCGTGATCACCCCGGTGATGGCGCGGCCCAGGATTGTCCCGCCGTCGCGGGCCAGGGCCTCGTACTCGGCGACCACCCCCTCGACCACGCCGTACTTGGCCTCGTCGGCGCAGTGGGGGGACATGGTCAGGCTGGTCCAGGCCTGGGGCAGGGCGTCCTTGAGCTGGGACAGGCTCTTGTCCGGGTTGCGGTCGAGCATGCCCAGGATGGCGGCGGCGGCGGTGAGGCCGCAGTCATAGCCGCGCCCGAGGGGGGCGTTGAAGAAGAAGTGGCCCGACTTCTCGAAGCCCGCCAGGGCGCCGATCTCGGCGGTCTTGCGCTTGATGTAGCTGTGGCCGGTCTTCCAGTAGAGGGTCTTCGCGCCGTTGGCGGCCAGGACCGGGTCGGTGGCGAAGAGGCCGGTGGACTTCACGTCGACGATGAACTGGGCCTGCGGGTGCAGGCCGGACAAGTCGCGGGCCAGCATGAGGCCGATCTTGTCGGCGAAGATCTCCTCGCCGGTGTCGTCCACCACCCCGCAGCGGTCGCCGTCGCCATCGAAGCCCAGGGCGAGGTCGGCGCCGAAGTCGCGCACGGCCTGTCCCATGGCCTTGAGCATTTCGTGGTCTTCGGGGTTGGGATTGTAGCGCGGGAAGGACCAGTCGAGGGTGCAGTCCATCTCATGGACCACGGCCACGCCCATGCGGCGCAGGGCCTCCGGGGCGAAGGCGCCGGCCGTGCCGTTGCCGCAGGCGCAGACCACCTTCAGCGGGCGGTTCAGGGCGAGGCGACCGGCGACGTCGGCGATGTAGCGTTCCGCCAGGCCGGGGACGTGGGTGAGGGTCCCGCCCGGGCGGGCGACGCCCTGGCCGCCGAGCACGATCTCCTTCAGCCGGCCCATCTCGTCGGGGCCGAAGGTGAGGGGCGGGGAGACGCCCATCTTCACGCCGGTCCAGCCGTTCTCGTTGTGGCTGGCGGTGACCATGGCCACGGCCGG
>NZ_JADBZL010000039.1:0-32703 GCF_020402505.1 Phenylobacterium sp.
CCTCCCCCTCAAGAGGTGGAGGAATTATGGAGCCAATTGCTCCCCCTCCCAGGGGGAGCTCCGCGCGAAGCGCGGTGAGGGGGTGCTGCGGCGACTCAGAAAACCCCCTCCGGCCCGCTGCGCGGGCCACCTCCCCCTCAAGAGGTGGAGGAATTAGGGCGTTGTGGCCGAGGCCGCCGTCAGGCTCGAGGCCCTTCCCGAAGGCCTGCAGCGAAAGCTCCGCGGGCGCCCGAGAGCGGCGGTCACCAAGCAGCGGACCACGCTCCGACTTTCACGCGAAATCCTCGAACATTTCCGGGCCACGGGCCCCGGCTGGCAGACCCGGATCGACCACGCGCTGATGGACTGGCTGGAGGGTCGGGGGCGTCTGGGTTGACGTCGGTTCTGGCTTCTGGGAATGAACCAGCAGCCTGAAGAACTGACGGTGAAGAGCCATGCCGCTAACTGCTGAGCAGTCCGCCTTGCTCGCAGCCATCGAGCAGACGCTCTGGAACGATCCCCGGATCGACGGCCTTTGGCTTTCAGGCAGCCTTGGGCAGGGCGGCGGCGACGGCTACAGCGACGTTGACGTCATCGCGCGCGTTGGCGATCCACCGGCAAGCCGGATCGGGCGGGAGTATGCCGAGCGGGCTGGCGAGATCGTCCCTGTCGTACTGGTCAACCTTCTGTTCGGCGACCGTGTCCTTAACGTCGTTACCCGGACATGGGAGAGGTTTGACATCCTCTTTGTCGAGCCGCCAGAACTGCAGATGTACGACGCCGCCCGGCTGACCCAGATCTTCAACCGCGGAGCCTCCGGACCTCCGATGCAGGTTCGGTTTGCCTATCAGCCGTCGCCTGAGACGATCCTCAAGATCGTTAATGAGTTCCTGCGGGTCCTCGGGCTCTTCCCGGTCGCCGTGGGTCGCGGGGAGTGGCTGTTGGCGCAGGCTGGCATGGAACTCCTTCGGCGCCTGACAATCGACCTGATGCTTGAGGAGAATCGCCTCTCTACCGCTGATCGCGGAGGCGCCCTGCATCTCAACACGCTCCTGACCACCGAACAGCGTCAGGCACTCGAGGGCCTCCCTGCCGTCACTGCCGACCGGGACAGCGCCTTTGCCGGCAATCGGGCCGTGGCGGCTCTGTTCCTGCCCCGAGCACGGCGACTTGCCGCCGAGGTGGGCGCCGCTTGGCCAGACGCATTCGAGGCGGCGACCCGGGACCAGCTCAAGCTTCGCATTGGCTTCTCGCTGCCCTGAGCGGCTTGTCCAACCCCAAAGCTGGATCCGCTGGGGCTTGCCCCGGCGACCCTTTTGGCGTACTCACCCGCCCCTTCGGAGCCGCCTGGCCAAAGGCATGCCAGGGCGGTTCATCAATACGCCAGAGGACGGGGCCGGAAGGTTCCGACGTGAAATGCCGAAACTGAAGACCAAGTCGGGGGCGAAGAAGCGCTTCAAGCTCACCGCCACCGGCAAGCTCAAGGCCGGGGTGGCGGGCAAGCGCCACCGCCTGATCAGCCACAACGCCAAGTACATCCGCCAGAACCGCGGCACGAAGGTGATGACCGAGGCAGACGCCAAGATCATCCGTATCTTCCTGCCCTACGGCCTTTGATCGGAGGACCTGACGCATGGCACGTGTAAAGAGGGGCGTCACCGCCCACGCCCGCCACAAGAAGGTTCTTGAGAAGGCCGCCGGTTTCTACGGCCGCCGCAAGAACACCATCCGCGCCGCCAAGGCCGCGGTCGACAAGGCCGGCCAGTACGCCTATCGCGACCGCAAGGTGCGCAAGCGCAGCTTCCGGTCCCTGTGGATCCAGCGGATCAACGCCGCGGCCCGCCTGGAAGGCATGACCTACGCCCGATTTATCCACGGCCTTGAACTGGCCGGGGTCCAGATGGACCGCAAGGTGCTGGCGGACATCGCCGGCAACGACCCGGTCGGCTTCAAGGCCATCGCCGACAAGGTTCGCGCCGCCCTGGCCTGACGCCCGGAGCCCCAAGGCTCTGCCGCCATCAGAAGCCCCCCGGCGCGTCCGGGGGGCTTTTTGCTTGCGCCCTCCCGTCTCCGCCCTCACGTCCCGCCCCTTTCGCCGCCGAGCAAGGCTCATGACCGACATCGCCGAACTGGAAAGCAACAACCTGGCCCGGATCGACGGGGCCGCCGACCTGGCCGCCCTGGACGAGGCGCGCGTCGCCATACTGGGCAAGTCGGGGAACGTCACCCTGCTGGCCCGCACCCTGGGCTCGGTGAGCCTGGAGGAACGCAAGGTCCTCGGCCCCCAGATCAACCAGATGCGCGACCGGCTGGCCGCCCGCATCGAGGCCCGCAAGGCCGAGCTGGAGGCCGCCGAGCTCGAGGCCCGCCTGGCCGCGGACCGGGTGGACCTGTCCCTGCCCGCCCCGCCCCGTCGCCGGGGCGGCGTGCACCCGACCATGCAGGTGATGGACGAGCTGGTCGCCGTCTTCGCCGACATGGGCTTCGGCGTCGCCGAGGGGCCGGACATCGAGACCGACTTCAACAACTTCACGGCCCTGAACTTCCCGCCCAAACACCCGGCGCGGGAGATGCACGACACCTTCTTCCTGCCGCCGGACGCCAGCGGCGAGCGGAAGGTCCTGCGCACCCACACCTCGCCGGTGCAGGTGCGGGTGATGCACAGGACGAACGAGAAGCTGCCGTCCTGGATCGCCGCCGGGCAGGAGCCGCCGATCCGCATCATCGTGCCCGGCCGGACCTTCCGCCAGGATTCCGACCAGACGCACACGCCCATGTTCCACCAGATCGAGGGCCTGGTGATCGACAAGGGCATTCACATGGGCCACCTGAAGTGGACCCTGGAGACCTTTCTCGCCCGGTTCTTCGAGACCGACCGGGTGACCACCCGCTTCCGCCCCCACCACTTCCCCTTCACCGAGCCCTCGGCCGAGATAGACGTGAAGTGCGACCGCTCCGGCGGCGAGGTCCGGATCGGCGAGGGCGAGGACTGGCTGGAGATCCTGGGCTGCGGGATGGTGCATCCCAACGTCCTGCGGAACTGCGGCCTCGATCCCGACGTCTGGCAGGGCTTCGCCTTTGGCTGCGGCGTCGATCGGCTGGGGGTGCTGAAGTACGGCATGCCCGACCTGCGCGACATGTTCGCCGCCGACGGGCGCTGGCTGGCCCACTACGGCTTCTCCGCCTTCGCCGCCCCCAATCCCGCCTCGGGCCTGAGCTAGGAGGATCGCGATGAAGTTCACCCTGTCCTGGCTCCGCGAGCACCTCGAGACCGACGCCACGGTGGCGGAGGTCGTCGAGGCCATGACCATGGCCGGCCTGGAGGTCGAGCACGTCGATGACCCCGGCGCGCGCCTGGCGGCCTTCTCGGTCGCGCGCATCGTCGAGGCCGTCCAGCACCCCAACGCCGACCGGCTCCGGGTCTGCCAGGTCGACACGGTCGATGGCCGCAAGGAGATCGTCTGCGGAGCGCCCAACGCCCGCGCCGGCCTGACAACCATCTATGCGCCCATCGGCGCCTGCATCCCGGCCAACGGTCTGGTGCTGGAGGCCCGGCCGGTGCGCGGGGTGGTCTCCAACGGCATGCTGTGCTCGGCCGCCGAGCTGGAGACCGCCGAGGAGTCGGACGGAATCCTGGAACTGGACGGCGGACTTGCGGTCGGGACCCCGGCCGCCGTCGCCCTCGGCCTGGAGGCCGTGATCGACTTCGAGGTGACCCCGAACCGCCCGGACTGGCTGGGGGTGGACGGCGTCGCCCGCGACCTGGCGGCGGCGGGCCTGGGACGGCTCAGGACCCCCGCCATCACCCCCGTGGCCGGGGGCTTCCCCTGCCCGGTGGAGATCCGGCTGGACGACAGCGGCGCCTGTCCGGCCTTCGCCGGGCGCCTGATCCGGGGCGTCCGCAATGGGCCCTCGCCAGACTGGCTGCAGAGGAAGCTCATCTCCATCGGCCTGAGGCCGATCAGCGCCCTGGTGGACATCACCAATCTGATCACCTTCGACCGGGCCCGGCCCCTGCACGTCTACGATGCGGCCAGGCTGTCCGGCGGCTGGATCGAGGCCCGGCTGGGCCGCGAGGGCGAGCGCGTGGAGGCCCTGGACGGCAAGACCTACGCCGCCGGACCCGAGACCTGCGTCATCGGCGACGCCTCGGGCGCCATCGGTCTGGGCGGGGTGATGGGCGGCGCCTCCACCGGCTGTTCGGAGACCACTACGGATGTCTTTGTCGAGAGCGCCTGGTTCGATCCCATCCGCATCGCCCAGACCGGGCGGACCCTCGGCATCGCCTCCGACGCCCAGTACCGCTTCGCCCGCGGCGTGGACCCGGAAAGTCTCCTGCCCGGCCTGGAGCTGGCCACCCGGCTGATCCTGGACATCTGCGGCGGTGAGGCCTCCGAGGCGGTGCTGGCGGGCCAGCCGCCCGCGCGGCCTGCGCCCTTCGTCTTCGACCGCGGCTATGTGGAGGCCCTGTCCGGCCTGTCCATTCCCCGGGAACGCATCGACGGCATCCTGTCGGCCCTCGGCTTCGGACTGGACGGCGAGACGGTGGCCCCGCCCTCCTGGCGACGGGACGTGGAGGGCAAGGCCGACCTGGTCGAGGAAGTGGCGCGGATCGCCGGCTATGGCGCCCTGCCCTCCACCCCCCTGCCGCCGGCGCGCCCCGCGCCCGGAGGCGTGCTGACCGTCCGCCAGTCCCGGATGCGGACCGCACGCCGGGCCCTGGCCGCCTTCGGCTATGCCGAGGCCGTGACCTGGAGCTTCATGAAGCGAGCGACCGCCGAGCGGTTTGGCGGCGGCGCGCCGGAACTGGTCCTGTCCAACCCGATCGCGTCGGACCTGGACTGCATGCGGCCCTCCATCCTGCCCAACCTGATCGAGGCCGTCGGACGCAACGCCCGGCGGGGCTATCCTGACGCCGCCCTGTTCGAGATCGGACCCATCTACCGGGGCGACCAGCCCGGCGACCAGTCGGCGGTCATCGCCGCCGTCCTGGCGCCCCACCCGGCCCGCCGCTGGGACGGCCGCAGCGAGGACGCCCTGTTCACCCTGAAGGGGGACCTCGAGGCCCTGCTGGCGGAACTGTCGGCGCCGCCCCTGCAGACGGTGCAGGGCCAGTCCGCGCCCTGGTGGAGCCCGGGACGATCGGCGCGCCTCCAGCTGGGCCCGAAGACGGTGGTTGCGGAGTTCGGCGAGATCCATCCGGCGGTCCTGAAGGTGCAGGACGTGGATGGACCGGTCCTGGCCTTCGAGCTTCACCTTGACCTCCTGCCCGAGCCCAAGCGCCGGGAGGTGAAGACCCGTCCGGCCTTCCAGCCCTCGCCGCTGATGCCGTTGTCGCGCGACTTCGCCTTCCTGCTGGCGGAGGGCGCGCCGGCGGGCGACCTGATCCGGCCGATCCTCGCCTCCGACAAGGCCCTGATCACCGAGGCCCGCATCTTCGACGTCTACCAGGGCCCCGGCGTGCCGGAGGGCTTCAAGTCCGTGGCCGTCGAGGTGCGCATCCAGCCCCGGGAGCAGACCCTGACGGACGCGGACATCGAGGCCGTCTCGGCCCGGATCGTCGCAGCGGCTGAGAAGGCGGCGGGGGCGCGCCTGAGGGGCTGATCCCCTCTCGGCTTCCCGCTGCTGTGAGGCTTATTGATCTTGATCAATGAGCGCGGTGCGTCATGGTTCGCAAAGTGCTGTCGCGTCTTCGGGTCCGGGCCTGAACCCACCCCCCGGTGAGGGTCGGGATCCGGAGGCGCCACCGCGGCGCCGGATCGATGGATAGACCGGCAGGCAGGCGAGGAGCTTCCATGAACGCAACCGAAACCCTGGACCGTGAGGCGGCGACCAAGACCGAGCACTTCGATGTCCTGATCGTCGGCGCCGGGATTTCCGGGATCGGCGGGGCCTATCACCTGAAGACCCAGACGCCGGACCTCAGCTATGTGATCCTGGAGACCCAGGAGACCTTCGGCGGCACCTGGAGCACCCACAAGTACCCGGGCATCCGCTCGGACAGCGACCTCTACACCTTCGGCTACCGCTTCAAGCCCTGGGTCAACGCCCCGATCGCCTCCGCCGAGGAGATCCTCAAGTACATGGGCGAGGTGATCGAGGAGAACGACATCGGCCGGCACATCCGCTACCGGCACAAGATTCTGAAGACCGCCTGGTCCAGCCTGGACAACACCTGGACGGTGGAAGCCCTGCGGCTCGACACGAACGAGACGGTCACCTTCACCTGCAACTTCCTGTGGATGTGCCAGGGCTACTATCGCCACGACGTCGGCTACACCCCCGAATGGGAAGGGATGGAGGACTATTCCGGCCGGATCGTGCATCCGCAGAACTGGCCCCAGGACCTCGACCTCACCGGCAAGAGGGTGCTGCTGATCGGGTCCGGCGCGACAGCGGCGACCCTGGCGCCGGCCATCGCCGGCAAGTGCGCGCACGTGACCATGCTGCAGCGCTCTCCGACCTATTTCATCCCGGGCCGCAACGCCAACGAGCTGGCCGACATCCTGCGCCAGCTGGAGATCGACGAGACCTGGATCCACGAGATCGTCCGCCGGAAGATCCTGTTCGACGGCGGCGAGTTCACCCGGCGCTCCTTCGAGGAGCCGGAGGCCGTACGGGATGAGCTGTTGGCCGGCGTCCGCGCCTTCCTCGGCGACGAGGCGGTGAAGGAGCACTTCACGCCCAAATACCGCCCCTGGAGCCAGCGGATCGCCTTCGTCCCCGACGGCGACCTCTTCAAGGCGGTGATCGACGGCCACGCCAGCGTGGTGACCGACGAGATCGACCGGTTCGTGCCGGAGGGCGTGAAGCTGAAGTCCGGCAAGGTGATCGAGGCCGATGTCGTGGTGACCGCCACGGGCTTCCACCTCAGCGTCCTGGGCGACATCGCGATGACCGTCGACGGCAAGCCGGTCGATATGTCGAAGACCGTGACCTACCGCGGCATGATGTTCACCGGCGTGCCGAACCTGGTCTGGGTGTTCGGCTATTTCCGCGCCAGCTGGACCCTGCGGGTGGACCTGCTGGGCGACTTCGTCTGCCGTCTGCTGAAGCACATGAAGACAAGGGGCGTGAAGCGGGTGACGGTCGAACTGCGGCCCGAGGACAAGGACATGCCGCTGGGCCCCTGGATGGACCCGGAGGACTTCAACCCCGGCTATCTGCAGCGCGGCGGCCACCTCCTGCCCAGGGCGGGGAACAAGCCGGAATGGCGCCATACCCAGGACTACTGGCGCGAAAAGGACGAACTGCCGAAGATCGACCTGGACGATCCGATCTTCCGCTACGGGAACTGAGCCGGGAGGGCGCCTGCCTCAGTTGAGGGTTGCGCCGCCCGTCCCCCCGGCCTGGAGGGCGGCGACGCAGGCGATGATGTCGTCCCAGTCGGCCAGGCCCTTGCGGTCGCCCATGGCGGCGAACTCCGCGGCCCTCAGCATGGCGATCACCTCGGCGTCCTCACCGTACTGAGCGATGAGGGCTTCGGCGGCGGCGCGGGTCTGTTCCGAGAAGGCGGGGCCTGCGGGCATGGCGTTCCCTTGAGGGGCGGTGCGGCAAGCTCTGGACCGCCGCGCGGCGCGTGGCAAGATCAGGACTTGAGGGGGACCCGCACATGAAGGACCGGTTCGGACTGGAGACCCGGGGCGACCCCCGGTCGGTCGAGGCCCTGGGCGAGGCCGTGGCGGCCCTCTACGCCATGCGTCCGGAGGCCATGGGCTACCTCAAGACCGCGGCGTCGGACCCGGACTGCGCCCTGGGGCGGATGCTGGGCGCCTATCTCGGCCTGATGTCCTCGGAACGCGGACCCGGGGCGGCGGGCGTGGCGCGGATGGGCGGGATCATCCCGGCGGACGCCCGGGAGGCGGCGCACCTTGCGGTGATCCGGGCCTGGGCGGCGGGGGACTGGGCGGGGGCGAGCCGGCGGCTGGACGACCTGCTCGAGGCCTGGCCCTGCGACCCGATCGCCCTGAACGCCGGCCACCAGCTGGACTTCTTCCTGGGCGATGCGGCGCGGCTGCGCAGCCGTCCGGCGAAGGCCCTGGAGGCCTGGGACCCGGCCGATCCGGCCTATCCCTACGTGTCGGGCATGCAGGCCTTCGGGCTGGAGGAACTGGGGGACTATCCGGCGGCGGAAGCGGCGGCGCATAGGGCCCTGGAGGCGGCTCCGGACGACGTCTGGGCCCAGCACGCCCTGGTTCACGCCCTGGAGATGCAGGGTCGCTCGCAGGCAGGGCTCGACCTGCTGGAGGCTCGCCGGGAGGACTGGGGCCACGACCACTTCCTGAAGGTCCACACCTCCTGGCACGCGGCCCTCTTCGCCCTGGAGACCGACGGGGCCGAACGGGCCCTGGCCCTGCACGACGCGGCGGTCTGGGACGGCGGACCCGATCCCCTGGCCATGACCCTGATCGACTCGGCGGGGCTGCTCTGGCGGCTGAAGCTGGACGGGGTGGAGGCGGGCGGGCGCTGGGACCGGCTCTCGGACGAATGGGCCCTGCGCGACGAGGGCGCCTGGTACGCCTTCAACGACCTGCACGCTGTCCTCGCCCACTGCGGCGCCGGACGGCTGGAGCGGGCCCGGACGCTCGTGGACCGGATGGCGGAGGCGGCGGCAAGCCCGGACCCGGCGGCGACCAACGCCCAGGCCCTGCGGGCGGCGGGGCTGTCGGCGGCCCGGGGCGTGCTGGCCTTCGCGGAAGGGGACTTCGCGGCCAGCGTGGCCTGGCTGGCGCCAGTGCGGGGGCATCTGTCCGTGTTCGGCGGCAGCCACGCCCAGCGCGACGCCTGGCAGAGGACCCTGCTGGTCGCGGCCCTGCGCAGCGGCCAGGCGGGCTTCGCCCGGGTCCTGGTCGAGGAGCGCCTCGCCGAACGCCCCGCCAGCGTCTGGAGCCGGGCGCGCCTGTCCGAGATCGACGCCGTCAGTCGGTGAAGGTGAAGCGGTTGAAGCCCTCGGCGTCGGTCTCCAGCCGGACCCGGCGGCCGATGGGCTCGCGGGCGGCCAGCTCTGCGAAGGCGGCCTCCGAGGCTTGGTTGGCGGCGACGCGGCGGCCGTCCGGCAGGCGGGCGATGACCACGATCACGGGACCCGAGCGGGTGGTGGTGGTGGTGTAGGTCTCCACCGTCGCCTCGCCGGTCGCCGTGTCGACCTCCAGTCCGGGGACCGGGTCGTAGGGGATCCTGGCCCTACGGTCCTCGGGCCGGCTCCAGTCGGCGGGAGTCGTGGAATAGACCCCTGCAGAATACTTGGAGAGCATGCCGCCGTTGGCGCCGATGAAGCCGAAGGCCCCGGGGCGGGCGCGCAGGGCGGCGACGGCCTCGGCGATGGCGTGCATGGAGTAGTTGTTCCCCGCCCCGCCGAAATAGGGCAGGCCGCCGGTCAGGGTCAGGCCGCGCGGGTCGTCCGGGGCGATGCCCAGGCCGTCGATCATGTTGAACACGGCGATGGGGAAGCAGGAGTAGAAGTCGAAGACGGCCATGTCGTCGACGGTCCTGCCGGCGAGCTCAAGCGCCTTGCGGCCGGCGGCGATGGCGGAGGGGCTGGCCGACAGGTCGGGCCGCTCCATGATGGTCAGCTCGTTGGAGTCGCCCTGGCCGTGCAGGTAGACGAACTTGCTCTCGGGCACGCCGAGGGCGCGCGCAACGCTCACCGAGGTCAGGATGACGGCGGCGGCCTGGTTCACCTGGTCCCGGGCCACCAGCATGCGGGTGAAGGGATCGGCGACGATGCGGTTCTTGTCGCTGACCGCGACCAGTTCCTCCGCCGTCTTCTCCACGGGCGAGGCCGAGTAGGGATTGGCGGCGGCCACCCGGGTGAAGGGGGCGAAGAGCTCGCCCATCCTGCGGGCGTAGGTGGGCCGGTCGAGGCCCAGCCGCGCCCGGCGGGCGTTCTCGAACAGGGCGTAGGCGGGAATGGCGCCGGTGATCCTGTGCTTGAGGATCGAGGGCGTGAACATGCCCTCAAGGCCGTAGCCGCGGTCCTCCAGGGAGCCCTCGACGGTCTCGGACCAGTCGGGGGTCTGACCCTTCGCGTTGAGGGTCAGGACGGTGGACATGGCCTCGGAGCCGACAAGCAGGACCGCCCTGGCCTCGCCGCGGGAGATGGCCTCGCAGAACTCGCCGACCAGGCGCTGGGGACCCTGGCCCCCTGTGATCTCGAGGATGGCGCGGGCCGGGTCGGCGCCGATCCGCTTCGCCACCGAACGGGGGAAGTTGTTGGAGGCGCCGAAGGGCGGCCTGGCGCCGGGCGAGGAGATCTCGAACTGGCGGATGGCGGCGATGACGTCCAGGGCGGCGGCGAGGTCTCCGGACGCGCCGGCGTCGGCCAGGGCCGCCCGGGCGGCCGCTCCGGCGAGATCGGCCGGAGAGAGGGCCTGATAGTCCGGATCCGTCGGCCTTTCGGCCGCCTGTCCCACCCCGATCAGCACCGGCGTGCGGTCTTCCTGCGAAGTCATCGGCGGTTCCTCCCGCGGCCGTTCGGCGGCCGGACTCTTGTTATTCCTCTTCGAGGAGACGGTCGATCACGGCAAGAGCGTCCTTGCCGCCCCAGTCCGCCTCGCCCAGCATCCGCGCGCGCTCGACGCCGTCGCGACCGTAGATCAGGGTGGTCGGCATGGCCGCTGTGGGCGGTTTCAGGGCGAAGGGAAGACTCGCCTTGGGGTCCCAGTAGAATTCGAGCGGGCCGTTCTTGGCGATAAAGGCCCGGGCCTTCTCGCCATCCTTCTCGCGATCGATGGAGACCGCGAGCACGACGACGTCGCGATCCTTCCGGGCCTCTGCGAGGCGGGCCAGGGTGGGCATTTCGAGGATGCAGGGGGCGCACCAGGTGGCCCAGAGATTCACCACCACCACCTTGCCGCGGAAGTCGCCGATCCGAACGGGATCGCCCGAGGCGTCCTGAAAGCTGTTGACCGGGGCCGGCATGGCCTCCGCAGGCAGGATCAGGCGGGACATCTCGCCCCGCGTCAGGTCGTCAAGCCCCCCTTTCGCCCGGGGGGTTATGGAAGATTGGGCGATGATGTAGAGAACCCCGGCGGCGCCGACCAGGGCGGCGCCCCAGAGAGCAAGCTTCAGCAAGCTGATCCTGGGAGATCCGGCTTCCTTATCCTGGCTCATGATGACCGCAGACTCCGCAGAAGATCCGAACGCCGCCTCCGAGGGAGGACAGGCCATGTGGGGCGGCCGGTTCGCGACCCGTCCGGCCGACCTGATGCAGGCGATCAACGTCTCCATCGGGTTCGACAGGCGGCTCGCCGACCAGGATCTGGCCGGCTCCCGCGCCCACGCGGCGATGTTGCGCATGCAGGGCGTGATTACAAGTGAGGACGAGGCGGCCATCCAATCGGGGCTGGAAACCATCGCCGCGGAGATCCGGGACGGAACCTTCCCCTTCCGGGAAGAGTTCGAGGACATCCACATGAATGTGGAGGCCCGGCTGCGCGAGCTCATCGGGCCGGCGGCGGGACGACTGCACACCGCCCGCAGCCGGAACGACCAGGTGGCCGTGGATTTCCGCCTGTGGGTGCGGGACGCCTGCGACCGGACGGTCGACCAGCTGAAGCGCCTCCAGGCCGCCCTGCTGGACCGGGCCGAGCAGCACGCCGAGACGCTGATGCCGGGCTTCACCCACCTCCAGCCCGCCCAGCCGGTGACCTTCGGACACCACCTGATGGCCTATGTGGAGATGTTCGGCCGCGACGCCGGGCGCTTCGCCGACGCCCGCAGCCGGATGAACGAGTGCCCCCTGGGCGCCGCCGCTCTGGCAGGTTCGCCCTTCCCGATCGACCGGGAGGCCACTGCCCGGGCCCTGGGCTTCGACCGGCCGACGGCCAACTCGCTGGACAGCGTCTCGGACCGCGACTTCGCCCTTGAGGCCCTGGCCGCCGCCACCCTGTGCGGCGTGCACCTGTCGCGCCTTGCGGAGGAGCTGGTGATCTGGACGACGCCCCAGTTCGGCTTCGTGCGCCTGTCCGACGCCTTCTCCACCGGCTCGTCCATCATGCCGCAGAAGCGCAATCCCGACGCCGCCGAGCTGGTCCGGGCCAAGATCGGCCGGCTGATGGGGTCCTTCACCCAGCTGACCCTGGTCATGAAGGGCCTGCCGCTCGCCTATTCGAAGGACATGCAGGAGGACAAGGTCCCGACCTTCGAGGCCTTCGACGCCCTGGAGCTGTCCCTCGCGGCCATGACCGGGATGATCCTCGACCTTGAGCCCTCCGCGGAGCGGATGGCCGCCGCCGCAGGCGCCGGCTTCTCCACCGCCACGGACCTTGCCGACTGGCTGGTCCGGACCCTGGACATGCCTTTCCGGGACGCCCACCACGTGACCGGCGCCGCCGTGAAGCGGGCAGAGGCCCTGGGGGTCGACCTTCCCGGCCTGCCTCTCGCCGAGCTCCAGGCCCTGTGCCAGGGGATCACCCCGGCGGTCTTCGACGTCCTGACTCCGGCCGCCTCGGCCGGCAGCCGGCGCAGCTTCGGCGGCACAGCGCCCGATCAGGTCCGCCTGCAAGCCGCCCGCTGGCGGGAGCGCCTTTCATGAAGACACGACCCCTTCTCCTGGTGGGACTGATCCTGACCCTGCCCACAGTCTCAGCCTGCGGAACGCTGGGCCGCCTGGAACGCCCCGAGGCCCGACCCGGCGAGGCCCGCGATATCGACGCCGGCTCCGAGCCCGGCCGCACCCTGCGCACCGCCGACCCGCGGGACCGCAACGCCGAGCCCCTTCCGCCCCTGGTCGCCCCTGCGGCGGCGCCCAAGGACGAGGACCCGCCCAGGCGATGAACCATTTCGAGCTCCGGGACGGCGAGATGTTCTGCGAGGACGTCCCGCTTTTGAAGGTCGCCGAGGCGGTTGGCACCCCGGTCTATGTCTATTCCTCAGCCACCCTGGAACGGCACTTCACCGTCCTCCAGACGGCCCTGTCCGACGCGGGCCTCAGGGACGACGCGGGCGGACCGCCCCTGATCGCCTACGCGGTGAAGGCCAACTCCAACCTGGCGGTCCTCGCCACCCTGGCGCGGCTGGGGGCCGGCGCCGATACGGTGTCTGAGGGCGAGATCCGCAGGGCCCTCGCCGCCGGCGTCCCCCCGGAACGGATCGTCTTCTCGGGCGTCGGAAAGCAGGCCGGCGAGATCCGCTTCGCCCTGGAAACCGGCATCTCGGAGATCAACGTCGAATCCGAACCCGAGATGCGGCTGATCGCCCAGGTCGCGCAGGGGCTCGGACGACCCGCGCGGATCGCCTTCCGGGTCAACCCGGATGTGGCGGCCGGCGGTCATGCCAAGATTACGACAGGCGCCGCCGACAACAAGTTCGGGGTCTCCCTCTCGGAAGCCGAGAGGCTCTATGCCGAGGCCGCCAGTGATCCCTGGCTGTATCCCATCGGCCTGACCTGCCACATCGGCAGCCAGATCAGCCGGCTGGAGCCGATGGAGGCCGCTTTCTTGCGGATGCGGGAGCTGGTGGAGCGGCTACGCGCCCGCGGCCTGGCCGTCCATCGCCTCGACCTCGGCGGCGGCCTCGGGGTCCCCTACTTCAACCAGCCCGAGCCGCCCGCACCCGCCGCCTACGCCGCCATGATCGCCCGTGTGATGGCCGGGCTGGAGATCGGCCTGGCCTTCGAGCCGGGCCGGGTGATCGCCGCCAACGCCGGGATCCTGCTGGCCCGGGTGCTCCACATCCACGAGCGCCCTGAGGGTCGCCGCTTCGTGGTGCTGGATGCGGCCATGAACGACCTGATCCGACCGGCCATGTACGACGCCTATCATGACATCCGGCCGGTCCGGCCCCGGCCCGGCGCAGCGGCCATCGCCGACGTGGTGGGCCCGGTCTGCGAGACGGGAGACACCTTTACCCGCGACCGGATGCTCCCGCCCCTTGAGGCGGGCGACCTTGTGGCCTTCATGAGCGCGGGCGCCTACGGCGCCTCCATGTCCAGCGAGTACAACAGCCGCCTGCTGGTCCCGGAGGTTCTGGTCCGGGGCGCGGACTGGGCGGTGGTCCGGCCAAGGCCGACCTACGAAGAGATGCTGGCGCGGGAATCCCGCCCGGCCTGGCTGGACTAAGCCCCCGGAAGGGCGCCGATCCAGGGCAGGGTCCGGTAGGCGCCGGCGGCGTCCATGCCATATCCCACCAGGAATCGGTCCGGCGCGGTCCAGGCGAAGGCGTCGGGCGGGCGCCGGTCCGACCGGGGAGAGGGCTTTAGGGCGAAGACGGCGGTGAGGACCTCGGACGCGCCCGCCGCCAGCAGGAGCCTCCGGGCCGCTTCAAGGGACAGGCCAGACTCCAGAACGTCATCGACGACAAGGACCTGACGCCCTGTGACCGGACGCCGCAGGCCCGCCAGGACCGTGGTGGTTCCTGAATGCCGGGTCCGGTCGCCGTAGGCGGTGAGCCAGATCGCATCAAAGGCCAGGGGACGCCCCCTTCGCGCCAGGGCGCGGGTCAGGTCGGCCGCGAACCAGAGCCCGCCCGTCAGAAGGCAGACCACGACGGCGTCGGGCGCCAGGCGCGGCGCCAGCCGGACGGCGAGGCCGTCGACCGCATCGGCGACCTGGGACTCCGACAATAATGGCTCCGGCCCCGCGGCCTCAGTCATGGTCCGGGGCTGCGGCGTGCGGCTTCCGACCCGGCCCCTTGGCGGGCGGGGGGGTCTGGGAAACAAAGGCCAGGGCGGCGCTCGCCACCCCCGGAGGCGGGTTCTTCACGATGACCGAGAAGTAGCGGTTCTCCAGGGCCGGCAGGACATCCACGGGCCGGGACACCAGTCGGGACAGGGGCGCGCCGCTGGAGTCGACGAGAGTGATCTGGAGCGGCGCAGCGGGGGTCGCATTATCGCGCTCATTACGGATTCGTCCGGAAATCCCCAGCACCGCCTGCCCGTTCTGTACAGCGGGGGTAAGGCGCACCTGTTCGATCGCCAGACCGACCCCGTTTACCGACATGCCAGTCGCTGCATAGAGGGCCGCCGTCTTGGGCCAGAGCTGGACAATCTGGCTCCGGAAGAGGGCGCCCCCCAGGGCAAGAAGGGCCAGGAAGGCGACGAGGCCCGCCCAGATCAGATGCGGCGGCGGGCCACGCCCGCCCGCCTTCTGAGCGACTGGTGGGATCACCGGTTCCACATCAGGGAAGGCCTCTACGACCTCCGGAGGGTCAGCCGGGGGCGGCTCAGGCGGTGGCGGGGGCGGTGGGGGCGGTGGCGGCGGGGGTGGGGGTGGGGGTGGGGGTGGGCCAGCCGAGGCCCCCCGAGACGGCTCGACCTGACTGTCTTCGGGGTAGGCGATCCACTTGTGGTTGCACGAAACGCAGCGCACGTTCCGCCCCTCGGCCGGAATCGAATTCGCCTTCACAGCGTATCGTGCAGTGCAGTTCGGGCAGGTCAGGATCATGCTTCAGCGGGCCGGGCCGTCGTTCTTCGCCCCTCTTCGGAGCTGAGTGCGAAACACATATATCAGCAAGGTTAACAGATGACAGCCTGAGGGGACGTCCCGGCGACAGGCGGCCTCGGTATGCACGAGTCCGGTCAGCATGTGCTACAGTGTTCCCCTCAGACTTCATATCACCCTGCATGGATCCGTTGTCCGACCCCGACCTTTCCCAAGGGACCACCTCAGCTCTGCGTCTCAGCGGGGTGGCCGCGCCGCGCCGCGCCGGGACGAGCGGACTGGAGGGGGTGGACCTCGAGGTCGCCCAAGGCGATTTCCTTCTGGTGCATGGTGAGGCCGGGGCAGGGAAGAGCCTCCTCATGAGCCTGGCCGGACTGAACGTCAGGCCTGCGGCTGGCCGCATCGAGATTCTTGGCCTGAATCCCTGGCGTCTGGCGGCGGCAGGCCGGGCGAGGTTGAGGCGACGGATGGGACTGGTCTTCCAGGACCTCAACCTGATCGAGGGCATGACCGTCGCCGAGAACGCCGGCCTGCCGATGCGGATCGCCGGCATCCGGCCGGACACCTATCGCAGAGACGTGGCCGAGTTGCTCGACTGGATGGGACTCGGCGACAAGGCCGGCGCCTTCCCGGAGGATCTCGACCATGACCAGCGGCAGCGCCTGGCGGTGGCGCGGGCTGTGGCTGGCCGGCCAGAGGTCATCCTGGCCGATGAGCCTGTGGGCTGGATGGGCCCGGAGGCTGCAGGCCGGGTGCTTCGCCTCCTCCTGCAACTGAACCGCCAGGGGGTAACCCTGGTGATGGCGAGCCGAAACCCGGACCTTGCACCGGCGCGGAGGCGCCTGGCGCTGGTCGGGGGCCGCATATTGCCGGAGGCCGGGACATGATCCGGCGCCGCGGACTCCGTCTGGCCGTCTTGGTGATCGCCGCCGCCTTCACCGCCCTCGCCGGGCTCGTCGGTCAGGCCGGGCTGGCGGCGCTTGACCGCACCGAGGGCTGGCGGGTGCGGCTGGCGGGGGAGATGACGGTGGCCATCCGGTCTTCCGAGCCCGCCAGCGCCGACCCCGAGACCGTGCGCGCCACCGAGATATTGGCGGGTACGGAGGGCGTCTCAGAGGCGCGAGCCCTTGAACCGGCCCGGGTGGCGGCGCTGCTCGCGCCCTGGACGGCAGGGGCCCGCGGCCCGGACCTTGCGAGCCTTCCCCGCCTCATCGCTGTGGAGCTGGAGGCCCGGAACCCCGCCCGGCGGCAGGACCTCGCCGAGGCGCTGAACGCCGCAGGCATCGACGCCGTGGTGGACGACCACCAGGGCTGGCGGCGAACGGCGGCGGACTTCCGGCATAGCGCCGCCGTCGGACTGCTCGCGGCCCTTATGCTATGCGCCTCTGGACTGGCGGCCATAGGCGCCCTCGCAGCAGACCAGGATTTCACCCTGAGGCGAGCCGCGCTCCGGACCCGGGTTCAACTGGGCGATACGCCCCTGGCCTGCCTCCTGTCCGGGGTGGGGCCCGCCGCCCGGGACCTGGCGGCGGGAGCGCTGGTCGGCGGTCTGGGGGCGGCCGGCCTGGGGGCCCTGTCCGGCCTGATCACCTCCGGAATCTCAGCCGCGGACCTCATCGCCCTCGCGTGGCGGTTGGTCGCCCTTGTCGCTTCGGCGAGCCTGATCGCCATCGTCTGCGCCCTGGCCATCGCGGCGCGCCGGATTCAGGAGTTGGACCCTTGAGGATCCTGGCTGGCCTCCTCGTGATCGGGCTGATCTGGACCGCGGGCCTCTTCGCCTTCGCCGACCGGTTGAGCCGACTGACTCCCGCGCCGCTCCCGGAGGCGGCGGATGGCGTGGTGGTGCTCACGGGTCCGGGCTCGAACGCCCGGCTTGACGCAGGCATGGCGGTCCTGGAGGCGGGCCTGGCCCGCCGGCTCCTGGTCTCGGGCGTCAACCGCGAGGCGAGCCGCGAGGATATCCGCCTTGTCAGCAAGGCTGCGCGGCGGCTCTACGACTGCTGCGTGGACCTGGGTTTCACCGCCGCCGACACTCTGGGAAACGCCAGGGAAACAGCGGAATGGGCCCGCGCCATGCGGTTCCGGAGCCTGATCATCGTGACGGCGGACTTTCATATGCCCCGGGCGATGCTGGAGTTGAAGACGGCGCTGCCAGACCTGGAGCTGAGGTCCTACGCCGCCGCGACCCCGGCGCTGGACGCAAGGCGCTGGCGCGAGACCCGCAGCGGCGCCCGATTGATGATCCTTGAGTACTCGAAGTACATGGCCGTCCTGGCCCGAGAGACAATCCGCAGCCTGAAACCTGCGGGCGACGCCCCGCGCAAGGAGTCGCCTTGATCCTTTTTCGTTCCTTCCTCTTTGCAATCGTCTTTTATGTCTGGTCTGCAGTTTACGCGATCGCCCTGATCCCGGTGCTCGCCGCTCCGCGGAGCTGGCTTCTGGCCGGCATGCGGTTCTGGAGCCGCTCGGTGAACATCCTGCTTTGGGTCATCTGCAGGATCCGGGTGGAGATCCGGGGAAAGGAGCACGTACCGTCTGCGGACGTCCTGATCGCCTCCAAGCACCAGACCATGTTCGACGTCTTCGTTCAGTTCGGCGTGCTGAAGGGCGCGCTGTTCGTGCTGAAGAAGGAGCTGATGATCATCCCGATCTTCGGCTGGATCGCCTTGAGAATCGGCTCGATCGTCGTCGATCGGGATGGCCAGGCAACGGCCTTGAGAGACATGGTGCGCCGCGCCCAGGAGCAATTCCGGCTGGGCGACCGCCAGCTCGTGATCTTTCCGGAGGGAACACGAAAGACCCCCGGCGCCCCGCCCGACTACAAACCCGGCGTGGCCGGTCTCTACCGCGAGCTTGGCGTCGCGGTGCATCCGGTGGCCACCAACGCCGGTGTCCACTGGCCCGCACGCGGATTCCTGCGGCGTCCCGGCCTGATCGTCTATGAATTCCTGGAACCCATCCCACCTGGCCTGAAGCGGGCCGAGTTCATGCGCCTGCTTGAAGAGCGGATCGAGACCGCCACGAACCGGCTTCTGGCCGAGAGTCTCTAACCGTAAACACTGTGGCCGCTCCTGATCCGTCACGAGCGCCGCCGAGGAAGCGAAGACCGCAACCCCGGCGTCACGGCGCCTGGTCGCTTCGACGTCGCAGGCCGTCGTCCGCCGGGCGATCGTCGCGCGGGGTGAACCACCCGGTTTGAAATGACAGTCAGACAAGACCCCCGTCCGGATTCTCGACCTTCGCCGGACGGGGATTGGCGGCCTTGAGCTGGGGGTTGCTGTAAGCGTAGACCAGCATGGCGACCATCAGCACGGCGTTGAGCAGGAAGGGCGCTGACTGGACGTGCTGGTAGAGGACGACAAAGGCCGGGGCGAGGACAACATTGATCCCGTTCACCGCGGCAATTGCGCCGGCGGCCCGGGCCTGCTCCTCCATCCGCACGGCCAGGGACGCGCCGACTGTGAAGCCCGGACGCGCCAGTCCAAAGCCCAGACTCGAAATGGCGTAGCCGGCCACGACCCCCCAGTAATCGGGGGCGGCGGCGACGATGACGTTTCCCAAGGCGGCCACCGCCACACCCCATCTGAGGAGCTGGCGGGGCGTCATCTCGAATCTGGGGATCAGACCCCATTGAGCGAGCAGGCCCGCCATGGCGCCGAACATCATGGCGATGGCTATGAACCCCTGAGCCGCGGTGGGTGAGACGGCCAGCCTGTCAATGATCAGGAAGCCCAGAGTCTGTCCCTGGGCCGTCTGGCTGACAGCAACGATGAAGCCGTAGATGAGAAAGGGGGAGATCCGCGGATCCCGCCACATCGGGGGACCTGACGGAGTCTCTCCGAGGGAAGGGCTTCCTGCGGGTGGCGGAGGGGGACGGTAGCGGCTCTCCGGAAGCCGCCGCCAGACGATCACAAGCATGACGCCAGCCATCAGCGAGAAGCAGGCCATGGGCCCCGCGAGGCCCAGAAAGGGCAGGACGAAGAGGGGAGCGATGAAAGGGCCGATCACCGTGCCCAGGCTGAAGGCGCCGGCCAGACCCGACATGGACTTAGTCCGCTGCTCCTCGGGGGTATGCTCGGCGACATAGGCTTGGGTCGCCGGGTTCGAAGCCGCGCCGAACAGGCCGAACAGGGCCCGCGCCAGCAGGAACAGGATGAAGATCACGACGGGCGCGGCGAGGTGGTGAAGCCCGGCCGCAACCACAGCTGCGCAGAAGGCCATGGAGACCATGAAGCCCGCCAGCCCGACCATCATCAGCGGTTTGCGACCATATCGGTCCGACAGGCGCGCCCAGAGAGGCGAAGAGAAGGCCCAGAGGAGGGCGGAGAGGGAGAAGACTGCGGCCACCATGGGGTCGGGCATGCCGATGGAGCGACCGATGGCGGGCAGCACTGAGATCATGCCGGTATTGCCCATGGCCGTGACCATCGAGACCGCGAAGATGATGGCGAAGGTGGACCGCGGGAGGCCGCTCGGACTGCTGGAGGCGGAAGGGGAGTCGCTGGACATGGGAACCTGATAGGTCTGCGTCGTATCCGGCGCCACCCCGGATCATGATCACCGGACGTTAAGCATTCCGGCATTAAGCAGGGAGAAGATTCCACCGGACGCCGTTCACATGTTCCAGATCATCGGCATCGTCCTGCTCTTCGTCTGCGTCTTCGGCGTCTACATCGTTCATGGCGGCAGGATGGACGTGGTGATCGCCGCGGCCCCCTTCGAGCTGGCGACCATCTTCGGCGCCGGCATCGCAGCCCTTCTGATCGGCAACTCGCCGACCGTGATCAAGGGCGTCGCCTCGGGCATGGGCAAGATTTTCTCCGGGCCGAAGTGGAAGGCGTCGGACTACAAGGATCTCCTGTCCCTGCTGTTCCTGCTGACGAAAACCATGAAGGCCAAGGGGGTGATCGCCCTTGAAACCCACATCGAGAATCCAAAGGACTCCACCCTCTTCAACCGCTTCCCCAAGATCTTGAAGGATCACTTCGCGGTCGACTTCATCTGCGACACCCTGCGGATGATGACCATGAACCTGGAAGATCCCCACCAGGTGGAGGATGCGATGGAGAAGCAGCTCGAAAAGCACCACCATGAAGCGCTGGGCCCGGCCCACGCCCTCCAGAACATGGCGGACGCCCTTCCCGCCCTGGGGATCGTCGCCGCCGTTCTCGGAGTCATCAAGACCATGGCCTCGATCACCGAGCCGCCGGCCGTGCTTGGGGGCATGATCGGCAGCGCCCTCGTCGGCACCTTCCTCGGCGTGTTTCTCGCCTATGGGCTGATCGGCCCCTTCGCGGTCCGACTGAACGCCATCGTCGAAGAGGAGTCCGCCTTCTACAAGATCATACAGTCGGTTCTGGTCGCCCACCTTCATGGCAACGCCGCCCAGATTTCGGTTGAGATCGGGCGCGGCAATGTTCCCACCCTGACCCAGCCGACCTTCTCGGAACTGGAAGAGGCACTGCAGGGAATTCCTCCCCTGGCCTGACGCTTCATACCTTGAGCGGAAACACCCGGTTCACATGCCCCATCTTGCGGCCGGCCCTCGCTTCGCGCTTGCCATAGAGGTGAAGGCGGGCGTTCGGCTCCGCCACGATGGCTGGCCATTGCAGGACGTCTTCGCCGAGCAGGTTCTCCATCTCGACCCGCGCCCGGGCGTCGATGGCGCCGAGGGGCCAGCCGGCGATGGCCCTGATGTGCTGCTCGAACTGGTCGACCGTGGTCCCGTCCTGGGTCCAGTGACCGCTGTTGTGCACCCGGGGTGCGATCTCGTTGACCAGGAGGCCGCCGTCCTGCAGCTCAAAGAGCTCGATCCCGATCACCCCCACGTAATCCAAGGCTGCGAGGACCTTGCGAGAGATATCCTCAGCCTCCCGGGCGCGGGCGGGCTCCACCCGGGCCGGCGCTGAAGACCGGCGCAGAATCCCATCCTGATGACGGTTCTCCGCCAGGGGAAACGCCGCCATGGCGCCATCCCAGCTCCGGGCCGCGATGATGGAGAGCTCCCGCCGGAAGGCCGCAGGCGCCTCGACGATGACCGGGCGTGAGCCGAGGGACCTAAACACGCCGGCGGCGTCCTGGGCCGAGGCCGCCCAGGCCTGGCCCTTGCCGTCGTAGCCATCGCGCCGGGTCTTGATGAGCACCCGTCCCCCCAGGGCGGCGGCGGCGTCAGCCGCTTCCTGTTCCGTAGAGGCCGGCCGGAAGTCCACGGTGGGCGCCCCCGCCGCGTTGAGGAAGGTCTTTTCCTCCACCCGGTCCTGGGCCGTGGACAGGGCCCGCGGACCCGGCGCCACGCGGGCTCCGCGGGCGAGGAGGATCTCCAGCGCACTGGCCGGGACGTTCTCGAACTCTACGGTCACCACGCTGCAGACACCCGCCAGAGCCTCAAGGGCGGCAGGGTCGTCATAGTCGGCGAGAAGGTGACGGGCGCAGACGCGGGAGGCCGGGCAGTCCGGTTCAGGATCGAGCACCGCCACGTCGAAGCCCAGACGCGCGGCGGCGGCCGCCAGCATCCGGCCGAGCTGTCCCCCGCCCAGAATGCCGATGGTCGATCCGGGGGGAAGCGGCGTCACTGGGCCCTCAGTCGTCGGCGACCGTGATGGCGACCGAAGCGGTCTGGGCGTCCCGCCAGGCCGCAAGACGCTGCGCCTGCGACTCGTCGCTCAGAGACAGGATCTGGGCCGCCAGCAGGCCGGCGTTGCGCGCGCCCGCCTCGCCAATGGCCAGGGTCGCCACCGGTACCCCGGCGGGCATCTGCACAATGGACAGCAGGCTGTCCATGCCCTTCAGGGCCTTGGACTCGACCGGAACCCCGAGGACCGGAAGGTCTGTCAGGGCCGCCGTCATGCCCGGCAAGTGGGCTGCGCCGCTGGCTCCGGCGATGATGACCCTGACCCCGGCGGCCCGGGCGCCCCTGGCGAACTCGACCATCCGAAGCGGCGTCCGATGCGCCGAGATCACCCGCGCTTCCCAAGGGACGCCAAGGGCGTCGAGCATGTCGGCGGCGCCCTTCATGGTCGGCCAATCCGAGCGGCTGCCCATGATGATGGCGACAGGCGCGGCGGCAACACTCATCTGAAAGCCCCCTGGCGGCGAGGCGCGCGAGAATAGGCCCCTCTTTCCTTGGGTCAACACACCGCGCGTAAAATGTTAATCTCGGGGCTGATTCGCGGGTTCTGTCGCATGGCGCTCAAGGTCACAGGGACGAGAAACCAGCCGTTTTCCGATATCCGGAGACGTGCGCTGGCCGAGGCCGGGGCCAGGGTCGCGGGAGGCAGACCCGCGCGGCCGGATGAGACCGCCTTCCTGGGGCTTTCCGAGGCGGAACTCACCCCGGCAGTCCAGGGCGCCATCTGGACGCTTCTCACTGAGATCGATGACCTGAGGCAAGAGGTCGCGCGGTTGAAGTCTCAGCTGGGCCGGATCGAGGCCCTGGCGGATCAAGACCCCCTGGTCCCGGTCCTCAACCGCCGCGCCCTGATGAGGGAGCTCGACCGGATCCGGACCTTCAGCCATCGGTATGGCTCTCCCGCCGCCCTGCTCTATCTTGACCTGGACGACTTCAAGAACGTGAACGACAGCTTCGGTCACCCGGCGGGAGACCTCGCCTTGAGGGCCGTGGCGGAACGGCTCACGGCCCAGGCGGCCGACACGGACCTCGTGGCTCGGGTCGGGGGAGACGAGTTCGCTGTGGTTCTGACCCAGGCCAGCCTGCCGGTCGCCGAAATCCGCGCCCGCAACCTTGCTCGCAATCTCGAGTCCAACCCGATCCAGTTTGGCGAATGGACAGCGCCGATCCACGTCTCCTATGGCGTCAGCGAGATCACGCCGGACCTGGAGAGCGAGGAGATTCTCGCCCGCGCCGACGCGGACATGTACGCCCGCCGCCAGAAGCGCCGCACCTGAGGAGTCGGCGCATGTCGTCACTTCAGGCAATGATGTCGGGGGTCAGCTGATCCTTCAGCTGCTGGATCTCATCCTTGAGCGCCAGCTTCTTCCGTTTCAGTCGGCCGATCACCATCATGTCGGGTACTGGCGACAGGCCAATGGCCTGGATGGCGACCTCCAGGTCGTTATGATCCAGCTGGAGCTCCGCCAGCCGACGCCGGATTTCGGCTTCCTCGGCAGGATCTGGAGTCCGGTTCAAGCCAACCTCCGAAGGCCACGGGCAGCGGGTGGCGGCACTGACGAAGGCGTCATCTGCGCCTGCCGGGAGCTGACCATTTTCCGACCCCAAGGTTCAGGTGGGCTTCGAAAGCAAACTTATGTGATCTGACAGGCGGCGTCAGCGGGTGTTCACTGTTTCCAGTCGCATGGAAGGAGACCCTGAGTCATGTCCATTGACGCCCGCATCCGCGAACTTGACCGCCGGCACCGGTCACTTGAGACCGAGCTCCGTGACGCCATGGCGCATCCGAGCTCGACGGACAGCGCCATTCAGGCCATCAAGCGACGAAAGCTCCACATCAAGGAAGAGATCGAGCTGCTCAAGTCGCGGGCGCGTCCCGCAGCCTGACTCGCTGATCAGTCCTCGTCTTCAGCTTGTGGCCAGGGTTCGGCCGCAGTTTCGGAGGCGGGCTCCAGGGTCGGACCTTCCGGCTCGACGATGCCCTTGCGGGCGTTGTCCCGGGTGCGCTTCTCGGCGGCCTTGCGGACGATCTCGTCCAGCTCAAGTTGGGTCGACAGGCCCAGGCTCACCGGGTCCACCGCCTTGATGTTGGCCGAGTTCCAGTGCGTGCGGTTCCGCACCTGGTCGATGGTGGCCTTGGTGGTGCCGAGGAGCCGCGAGATCTGAGCGTCCGAAACCTCGGGATGATTCCGTACAAACCAGGCGATGGCGTCCGGGCGGTCCTGGCGGCGGGAGACCGGGGTATAGCGCGGCGCCTTCTTCGACGGCTTCAGGTGTTCGGCGTGACGGCTCTTCAGCGCCGTCATCCGGCGTTTCGGATCCTGCTGGGCGGCGTCGATCTCCTCGCGGGACAGCTGGCCGTTGGCGATCGGATCTGCGCCGCGGATATCGCGCGCGACCTCCCCGTCGGCAATGCCCTTCACCTCCAGGGGATGAAGACCGCAAAAATCCGCGATCTGCTCGAAGGTCAGGGAGGTGTTGTCGACCAGCCAGACAGCGGTCGCCTTCGGCATCAGAATGTCGGCCATGTCGGTCTCCTGAAATGACGGCGCCCGACCTTTCGGCCGGGCGCTGCGTAAAGCGCGGGTCTTATACGCCGGAATTCCCGGTTCAGTCGAGGGGGCGGCGCTCCAGGATCCGCAGACCGTATCCGGCTGATCCGGGAAGCACTGTGGCGGAATTGGTCAGCAGGACCATGTCGCGAACGCCGAGGTCAATCAGGATCTGGGCGCCGACCCCGTAATCCCTCAGCACGTTCGCTCCATGATCCACCGCCGGGTCCGCCCCGTAGCGCTCGGACAGCCAGGCGGGATTGGAGTCGCTGATGAAGACCGCGACGCCGGGAGCGTCACTGGCGGCGAGCGTCTCCAGGGCCTTTCGGACATGGCCCGACCGCGCGCCGCCGGCCCCGATGACATCCGCCGCCAGGTCCAGGCGGTGCATGCGCACCAGGGTGGGCCGGTCGGGTTCGATCCGGCCCCGGGTCAGCACCATGTGCTCCGTACGGTCCAGGATGTTGCGGTAGATCACCATCCGGAACCGGCCGCCGAAGGCGCTCTCGACCGGGGTCTCCAGGACACGCTCCACCTGGCGCTCGGTCCGTCGGCGGTAGGCGATGAGGTCGGCGATGGTGCCGATCTTAAGGCCGTGGGTCTGGGCGAAGGCGATCAGGTCCGGCAGGCGGGCCATGGACCCGTCGTCCTTCATGATCTCGCAGATGACCCCCGCCGGGTTCAGGCCGGCCAGCCTTGAAATATCCACCGCGGCCTCGGTATGGCCCGCGCGGACCAGGACGCCGCCATCCCGGGCGACGAGCGGGAAGACATGCCCCGGGGAGACAATCTCATCGGCGCCCTTGGTGGGGTCCACCGCCACGGCGATGGTGTGGGCCCGGTCATGGGCCGAAATGCCCGTGGTGACGCCCTCACGGGCCTCGATGGAAACCGTGAAGGCCGTGCCATGCCCGGACTGGTTGTCGACGGCCATGGGGGGCAGGCGCAGCTGGCGGGCCCGGTACCCGGTGATCGAAAGACAGATCAGGCCGCGGGCGTGCTTGGCCATGAAGTTGATCTGCTCGGGCGTGGCGAACTGGGCGGGGATGATGACATCGCCCTCGTTCTCCCGGTCCTCGGCGTCCACGAGGATGTAGGGCCGCCCGTTCCGGGCGTCCTCGATAATGTCCTCGATCGGGCTGATCGCGGACTGATCCCCCGCTTCCGGCTTCGGGGCGTCAGGAACGAGATAGGGACGCTTCATGACTGCAACCTCATTTTCGCAAACTGGACCACCTGGCCGGCGACGGTGTCGAGCTGCCAGGCGTCACGGTCCTCCAGGGGCCGTCCATCCGGCCCGAAGGAGGCCGAACTGACGCTCATCGCCGCGCCGAAGGGCGTCGGCCAACCGCGCATGGCGTGGACGATGGAGCGCACGGCGGTCAGGGTGGTGCCCGCCGCCTGCGACCCCGCCGCCGTGACGATGACGCCGACCGCCCGGTCGGTGAAGTAGGGACGCGCATCCTCCCGGAGAAGCTCCAGAGTATCCAGGGCGTTCTTCATCACTCCGGAGAGGGAGCCATGATAGCCCGGCGTCGCCAGGATCAGCCCATCGGCGCTCCGGACGAGCTCGGCCAGCTCCGCCTGGCGCGCCGTGGGGCCGCCGGGCCGGGGATCGTAGATGGGAAGTTCGGCCAGGAAGGCGCCGCCGACCAGGCGCGTCCGGGCGCCCTGGGCCTCCGCTGTCGCCAGAGCGGCGCAAAGCGCCCGCTCTGTGGAGGAGCCCTCCCGGGTGGTGCCGCCCAGGCCGACGATGAGGGGCGCGGCGGCGGTCACGCGCTCGCCTCGAACACCGACTTCAGCTCGGTCTTCAGGATCTTGCCGTTGGCGTTGCGCGGCAGGGGCTCGGGCCAGAACCGGATCTCCACGGGGACCTTGAAGGCGGCGAGACGCTCGCGCACCCATTGCTTCAATTCAGCTTCGCCGGCGGTCCCGCCGGGCTTCAGATGCACCACGGCGGCGGGCTCCTCTCCAAGGGTCTTGTGGGGAACTCCGACCAGGGCGGCGTCCATCACATCCGGATGGTCGTAGAGCACGTTCTCGACCTCGACGCAGTAGATGTTCTCGCCGCCGCGGATCAGCATGTCCTTGGCCCGGTCGACGATGAAGAGGAAACCCTCCTCGTCCAGCCGCGCCAGGTCGCCGGTGCGCAGCCAGCCTTCCCGGAAGGTTTCGGCCGTGGCTTCGGGCTTGTTCCAGTAGAGCTTCACCACCTGGGGGCCCTTGACCCAGAGCTCCCCCACCTGACCGACGGGCAGCAGGGTGACGCCGTCGGCGGGGTCCCGGATCTGCATGTCGCCGACGGGCGCGGCGGGGCCGGCGCTGTCGGGCCGGGCCTCATAGTCCTTGCCGGTGTGGCTGGTGAAGGTGGCGGTGGTCTCGGTCATGCCCCAGCCGTTGCCGGGCGCCGAGCCCGGGAAGACCTCGACGATCCGCCGGACCAGCTCCGGCGCCGAGGGTGCGCCGCCGTAGGAGACCGAGACCAGGGAGGACAGGTCGTACTTGGCCCGGGCCGGGTGCTCAATGAGCTGCCAGGCGATGGTGGGTACGCCGCCGGTGGCGTCGATGCGCTCGCGCTCGATAAGCTGCATGGCCTGCTCAGCCTCCCAGCGGCGCATAAGAACGATCTTGCCGCCGGCGTTCATGGTCGGGCCCAGGGTCGCCGACAGACCGGTCGCATGGAAGAGGGGCACCACCAGGAGGGAGCTGCGCTGCGGCAGCTTGTGCGGGTCGCTCTCGGGCAGGGGCTGTCCGGCCCGCAGGAAGTTCCGCGCCGCGGCGATGCCGCTCGTCAGGACGTTGCAGGTCATGTTGCGGTGCGTGCCCAGGGCGCCCTTGGGCCGGCCCGTGGTCCCGGAGGTGTAGAGGATGGTGGCGTCGTCGTCGGGATCAATGGCGACGTCCGGAAGCGGCAGGTCCGGAAGGGCCTTCCAGCTGTTGACCCCCCCGATCACCGTCTCGAGTCGGCGCACGCGGCCCGACGTCTCGACCCCTTCGGGCAGGCGGGCGACGTAGACGCGCTCCAGGTCCGTCAACCCCTCCAGGTGGGGGGCGATGCGCTCCAGTCGTTCGTCGTCGACGATGGCGATCCGGGTCCCGGAGTCGGCCAGGCCGTACTCGAGCTCGGGCCCGGTCCACCAGCCGTTCAGGGGCGTGACGATCGCCCCCGCCAGGACGCCCGCGTAGAAGGCCACCGGCCACTCCGGCAGGTTGCGCATGATGACCGCCACCCGGTCGCCCTTGCGCACGCCGTCGGCCTGCAGCTGGCGGGCCAGGGTGATGGCGGCCCGGGCGAAGGCCTCATAGGTCGCCCGGTCGTCCTCGTAGACCAGAAACTCCCGCGCGCCGAAGGCTCGGGCGTTCAGGAAGATGTCGCGCAGGGTCGGCGGGGCGTTCTTCCAGACCCGCTGGGTCACGCCGCGGATCACCTTCTCCTCCATCTCGAAGCGCTGGCCGGGCGCCGTAAGACGCGCGTGCGCCTCGGCGATCGACATGACAGGCCATTCGGGAGCTGAGTCTGAAGGCATGTTCGGGACCCTGGGGGTGAAGGCGGAACGGCGAGGACCCTGAGGGCCTGACGCCGCGGCGATCAAGTCAAAAAGGAAGGGGGCGCCGCGCAGGACGCCCCCTGGATTGAAGCCCGTCGCCGGCTCAGGCAGAGGCGGCGTCCCGGGCCCTGCGGGCGTACTCTTCCTTCATCTCCGCCAGCTCCTTGGAGAACTTCTCCTGGGCTTCCTCGCGAAGGCGGGGGATGTGGTACTTGGGGAAGAGGTCGTTGTCGGGCCGGTAGTCCTTCAGCACCTGCTTGGCCAGGGTCACCTTGTGCACCTCGGTCGGGCCATCGGCGATGCCCATGACCAGCGAGCTGGTGACCATGTGCATGAAGGGCATCTCGTTCGAGACGCCCAGCGCGCCGTGCAGGTGGGCGGCCTTGGTGGCGATGTCGTTGTAGACCTTGGGCATGGCCACCTTGATGGCGGCGATGTCCTTGCGGACCCTGTTGTAGTCCTTGTGCTTGTCGATCAGCCAGGCCGTCCTCAGCACCAGGAGGCGGAAGCTCTCCAGGGCGATCCAGGAGTCGGCGATCTGTTCCTGGACCATCTGCAGGTCGGCGAGACGCCCGTCCCGGGTGGTGCGGGAGACGGCGCGCTGGCACATCAGGTCCAGGGCGTGCTTGCAGGCGCCCACCGTGCGCATGGCGTGGTGCACCCGGCCGCCGCCCAGGCGAACCTGGGCGATGACGAAGGCCGCGCCACGCTCGCCGAGCAGGGCGTCGTAGGGGACGCGCACGTCCTTGTACTCGACATAGCCCTCATTTCCGCCGCCGATCTCGCCGCCCGCGCCGACCGCGACATTGCGGATGATCCGGACTCCGGGGGTGTCCGTGGGCACCAGGAAGATGGAGGTGCGGCGGTAGGGGTCCTTCGCATCCGGGTCGGTGACGGCGTAGACGACCAGGACCTTCGCCCAGCGGGCGTTGGTCGAGTACCACTTCTCGCCGTTGATGACCCACTCGTCGCCGTCGAGGACGGCGCGGGTGCGGAAGGTCAGGGGGTCGGAGCCGCCGGTCGGCTCCGACATCGAGAAGGCCGAGCGGATCTCGCCGTTCAGGAGCGGCCAGAGGTACTGCTCCTTCTGCTTGTCCGTACCGTAGTGGGCGATGATCTCGGCGTTGCCGGTGTCCGGCGCCTGGCAGCCGAAGATGGTGGGAGCCAGGCCGTTGCGGCCCAGCTTTTCGTTCATGAGTCCCAGTTTCAGCTGGCCATAGCCCTGGCCGCCCAGTTCGGGGCCCAGGTGGCAGGCCCAAAGGCCCTGGGCCTTCACCTTGTCCTGCAGCGGCTTGATGAACTTCTCGCGGCCAAGCGGACCATGTGCGGCCATGCCCAGATGGCTGAGGGGTTCGACCTCCTCGCGCATGAAGTCCTCGATCCAGTCGAGCTTCTTCTGGAATTCAGGATCGGTTTCGAAGTCCCAGGCCATGTCGTTCCTCCCGACCGCCCGACGGCGGCATACTGTTTGTTCAACTATCGGGCCGACGGGCCGAATGCGCAACGCCGGCCTTTGCGAAAAGGGGCCCGGCGCCGCAAGGTCTGCGCAGACTGCAAAGGCAAGGAAACGCCATGACCCGCCCGCAAGCCCTCGGCTTCTCCCCCGCCCGACTGGCCCGTATCGACCGGTTTCTGGAGGAAAAGTACCTGGCGAGCGGGCGACTGCCGTTCGTCCATCTCCAGGTCACGAGAGGCGGCGAACGGGTCCACGAGACCGTCCAGGGCCTGGCGGACCGCGAGCGCGGCCGCGCCGCGACGCGCGAAGACGTGCATCGCATCTATTCCATGACCAAGCCGATCACGAGTCTCGCCTTCATGATGCTGGTGGAGGAGGGCAAGGTCGCCCTGGACGACCCGGTCTCGCGCTTCATTCCCGAGTGGAAGGACCTGGCGGTCTTCTCCGCCGGGACTGGCCCCTACCTGACGACCCCGCCGGCGCGGCCCATGCAGATGGTCGATCTGCTGCGCCACACCTCCGGCCTGACCTATGGCTTCCAGACCCGGACCAATGTGGACGCCGCCTACCGCAAGCTGAAGATCGCCGACGCCCATGGGCCCCTCGACATGCCGGGCTTCGTCGACACCCTGGCCCGCCTGCCGCTGGAGTTCTCGCCCGGCGAGGCCTGGAACTATTCGGTCTCCACCGATGTCCTGGGCGTCCTGGTCGAGCGGATCTCCGGCCAGCGGTTCCAGGACTTCCTCGCCGAGCGCATTCTGGCGCCTCTCGGCATGACAGAGACCGGCTTCAGCGTCCGTGCAGACCAGGCCAAGAGGTTCAGCGCCTGTTACGCGCCCACGCCGGAAGGCGGCCTGACCCTGCAGGACGATCCGGTGACCAGCGCCTACCACCAGACGCCGCGTTTCCACTCCGGCGGCGGCGGTCTGGTCTCCACGGCGGACGACTACATGAAATTCTGCCGGATGCTGGTGAACCACGGGGAGCTAAACGGCCACAGGCTGATCGCGCCGGCGACCCTTCGCCTGATGGCGTCCAACCACCTGCCCGGCGGCCAGGACCTGACCATGCTGTCGAGGTCGCTGTTCTCGGAGGCGACCAACGCCGGGGTCGGGTTCGGCCTGGGCTTCGCGGTCACCTTCGACCCGGTCCGGGCCATGCTGACCTCGAGCCCGGGGGAGTACTACTGGGGCGGCGCAGCCTCCACCGCCTTCTGGATCGATCCGGTCAAGGACATCGCCGTCGTCTTCCTCACCCAGCTCATGGGATCGTCCACCTACCCCATCCGGCGGGAGCTCCGGACCCTGGTCTACGCCGCGCTGATGGAGCCCTGATCGGGGCTCAGGGGGTGTCCACCCGAGGCGGGGCGGGCGCCATGGCCGGCGCAGGTTCCACGCCTCGCGGGGCGAAGGCGGCGAGCAGGCTGGACTTCCGCCAGTTGCCCCACCGATACCAGGCGAAGGCGAGGAGGCAGGAGGCGATCGAGCCCACAGGGAAGCTGATCCAGACGGCGTCGGCGCCCAGGGCGGGCTGGAGCAGGCTGGCCAGCGGGATGCGGATACCCCACATGGCGATGATCATCGAGATCAGCGGCGGCCAGACCGAGCCGGTGGCCCGCACGATGCCCGACAGGATGAAGCTCATGCCGAAGGGAATGAAGCCCCAGAGGACGAAGTAGTTGATGTGCTGGGCGATGGGAATGGATGGGCTGCCCTCCGGCAGGAAGAGGCGCGGCGCCAAGGGACCGGCAACATAGATCAGCAGGATCGGCAGGGCGCTCAGGAGAACGGAGTACCCGATACCCGTCCGGGCCACCCGGTCGACCCGGTCCATGCGCCCCGCCCCGACATTCTGCGCCGCCATGGATGAGACCGCCATGCCCAGCGCCATGGCCGGCATCTGCACATAGGCCCACATCTGCATGGCCACGCCGTAGGCCGCCGCCGTGTTCGACCCGTAGCTGTTGACGAAGCTCGTCATGGTCAGGGCCGCAAAGGACATGATGAACATCTGCAGGCCCATGGGCAGGCCCTTCATGACCAGGGTGCGGATGATGGAGAGGTCCGGGATCAGGTAGCCGAACTCCCCGGGACGGGGGATCAGGATCGAATCCCTGCGGTGCAGCCAGAAGATGATCGCCGCAAGGGTCAGGCCCTGGCAGATCAGGGTGGCCGAGGCGGAGCCGGCGATGCCCATCCGGGGAAAGGGTCCGAAGCCGGTGATCAGCATCGGATTGAGAACCACCTCCATGGAGATGGCCAGGAGGGCGAAATAGAAGGGCGTCCGCGAGTCCCCCGTCCCCCTCTGCGCCATCTGCACGAAGGAGAAGAAGTACATGATGGGGATCGCCATGAAGATGACCCGCAGGTAGGTCGTGGCGTCCGCCCGGGCGTCCGCCGGCGTGCCCATGGCGGCGAGGATTCCCGGCGTGGCCAGGTAGCCTGTCAGTCCGACCATCAGAGAGATGGCCAGGAAGAAGATGATGCAGGTGCCGACGACCCGCTTGGCAAGGTCGCGGTCGCCTGATCCGATCGCCTGCCCGATCAACAGGTTGGCGGACATGGACACGCCGAACATGGCCCCCATCATCAGGAAGAAGACCTGGTTGGCGTTGGTGGTCGCCGTCAGGGCGGCGGGGCCGAGCACATGGCTGACCCAGAAGGCGTTGGAGGTGCCGCTCAGGGACTGGAGGATGTTGGTCCCGAGGACCGGCAGGGCGAAGGTCACGAGGGTCGGCCCGATGGGCCCTGTCGTCAGGTCTGGCATACCCGGGCGCCGGCCGGGGCCGCCGGGGCCGAAGCCACCCGGACCGCCCGGACCTCCGGGACCGCGGGGCGGACCGCCGCCGAACCCGCCCGTGGGGCCTTCGCGCCTGACGACCGCCGCCTCCATGTCCTGGATCTTCCCCGATCTGAGGGCCTGTCTCCTGAGGGGCGACCCTTGCTGCGAGCCCACTGTAGGCCCCGGCGGCGGGCGTCTCAACCCGCCGGGCGGATTCCCTTGACGGTCGAACTCCGCTAGGACGTCAGCCAAGGCATGGGAAGGCAGGTTTCCAGATGAAACTCATCGTCACGGGCGGCGCAGGATTCATCGGCTCGGCCGTGGTGCGCCGGGCCGTCGGCGAGGGGCGGCAGGTGGTGAACCTCGACGCCCTGACCTA
>NZ_JADBZL010000004.1:0-4163 GCF_020402505.1 Phenylobacterium sp.
CGCTCCGCTCGGGCCTCACCTCTTTGGGGGTGGTCATCGGCGTCGCCGCCGTGGTCATGATGACCTCCATCGGCCTGGGCGCGCAGAAGCGGGTCACGGACACGATTTCCGGCCTGGGCTCAAACCTCATCATCGTCACCCCCCTGCAGCCCCGGACGGCGGGCGGGGTCATGGGCGGTGCGGGGTCCAGCCAGAGCCTTTCGGATGCTGACACCGTCGCCATCCAACGTCAGGTCCAAGGGGCCGCGGCGGTGGCGCCCTCGGTCACCGGAATGGCCCAGGTCACCGCGGACGGCGCCAACTGGAACACCTCGATCGTCGGCGTGACCCCAGATTACCTCGAGGCCCGGGACCTGACCGTCGCTTCGGGGCGCATGTTCGACGACCGGGACGCCCGGCAGGGCCGCAAGGTGGCCGTCCTCGGCCCCACGGTGGTCACTCAGCTCTGGGGCGAGGCCGATCCGATCGGCAAGCGGATCCGAATCCGGGGGGCGCCCTTCGAGGTGGTCGGCGTCCTGGGCTCGAAGGGCCAGTCCAGCTTTGGAAGGGACCAGGACGATCTGATCCTCGCACCCCTGGAGACGGTCCGCTCCCGCATCATTGGCCGCCGCATCAAGGCCGACAGCGTCCAGACCATCTACGTCAAGGCCGTCTCCGAGGAAGAACTGGCGACGGTGCAGGAGGAGATCGACGCGGTCCTGCGCGCCGAGCACAAGATCCAGCCCGGCGAAGACGATGACTTTCAGACCCAGAACCTCGCTTCGATCCTCGAGGCTTCACGGGCGGCCATCGGGGCCTTCACCGTCCTTCTGGCCGCCATTGCGGCGGTGTCCCTGGTCGTCGGCGGGGTCGGGATCATGAACATCATGCTGGTCGCCGTGACCGAGCGAACCCGTGAAATCGGGCTTCGCATGGCCCTGGGCGCCCGACGCCGGGATGTCCTGACCCAGTTCGCCCTGGAATCCGTGGCCCTGTCCCTGGTCGGCGGCCTGATCGGGCTGGGCATAGGCCTCCTGGGCGCCGCCGGCATTGCGGCCATCGGCAACTGGCCCTTCGCCCTCCCTGTCTGGGCCATTCCCGTCGCACTGGGCTTCTCGAGTCTGGTCGGGCTGGTCTTTGGCGCCTATCCTGCCTGGCGCGCCGCCCGCCTCGACCCTATCGAAGCTCTCAGGCGCGAGTAGCCCCGGATCCGAACGTGAAGCTTCCCGTCCTCGTCGCCATCACCTGCACCCTCGCCGTCATCGGCTGCCAGCCCCAGGTCAGCCGACCGCCCTGCCCCGATGGCAAGGTCTGCCTGGCCTGGGGAAACAATACCGAGGCCGGGTCCCTCGATCCTCAAAAGGCGACTCTGGTCGACGAGTACGCCATCATCGGCGATCTTTTCACCGGTCTCTTCACCGACAGCCCGGAAGCAACGCCGATCCCGGCCCTGGCGCAGAGCTACGGGGTCTCCTCTGACGGCCTGACCTGGACCTTCCGCCTCAGGCCCTCGACCTGGAGCGACGGCCGGCCCGTCACGGCGAACGACTTCGTCTTCGCCTACCGGCGCATGCTCGACCCGGCCACGGCCTCGGGATACGCCTACCTCCTGTACCTGATCCGGAACGGCCAGGCCGTGAACGAGGGCGCGGCGGGACCAGAGAGCCTGGGCGTGAAGGCCCTGGATGACCTGACCCTGCAGCTTACGCTCGAGCATCCTGCGCCCTACCTGCCCGCCCTCCTGAAGCACCAGAGTTTCTTCCCCGTCCCCGCCCATGCGGTGAAGGCGCATGGCGACGCCTGGACGCGCCCGGAAAACTTTGTGGGAAACGGAGCCTTCCGGCTGGTGGACTGGAAACTCGGCGACCACATCCGGGTGGTCAAAAACCCCGCCTTCTATGATGCGCCTTCCGTCTGCGTAGACCAGATCCACTATTTCCCGACGCCGGACTCGGTGATGGCCGAGCGCCGGGTCGCCCGCGGCGAGCTCGACCTGAACACCAACTTCCAGTCCAGCCGGGTCCAGCGGCTCCGCGACACCCTGCCGGGCTATGTGCGCACCTACCCCGCCCTGGCGACCTTCTACATCGCCCTGAATGTCCCTGGAGTGCCCGCCTTCCAGGACATCCGGGTGCGGCGCGCCCTTTCCATGGGTGTCGACCGTGAGTTCATCACCGGCAAGCTCATGAGGGCCGGTCAGAAGCCCGCCTACAGCTTCGTCCCGCCAGCGACGGCGGGCCATGGCGAGGGCGTGCGCCTGAGGTGGGCGGACATGCCGTTCCCGCAGCGCCAGGCCGAAGCCCGCCGGCTGCTGGCGGAGGCCGGCTATGGTCCCGGAAGGCCGCTTTCGGTGGAGCTCAAGGTGGGCAATTCGCCGGACACCCTTCTGATCGCCCAGGCTGTGGCGGCGGACTGGACCGCCCTGGGCCTGAAGGTCACGACCGTACAAAATGAGGGCCAGATCGCCTTCGCCGCCTACCGGCAAAAGGACTTCCAGGCCGGCATGATGAGCTGGTACGCCGACTTCAACGACCCTCTGACCTTCCTGGGCCTGTTCCGGTCGGACACCGGCCAGCAGAACTACACCGGCTACAACAATCCCCGCTACGACGCCCTCCTGAACCAGGCCGACCGTGAACCCGACGCGGTCCGGCGTAGCCGCATGCTGGCCGAGGCTGAACAGTTGCTGCTGGATGAAGAGGGGATTCTGCCGGTCTTCCAGGTGGTCAGCCGGGCCCTGGTCTCGCCCAGGATCACGGGGTGGACCGACAATGTCGAGAACTTCCACCGGGCCCGCTGGGTCTGCGTGAAGCCGCCCACCGCCGGGGTGACGCCCGGTCAGCATTGACAGGCGGGCCCGGCCCCGCCTTGCTGGCCCAAACCGGCGCCAGGGAGGGCGGAACCATGGACTTCAACCTGCGCGGCAAGGTGGTGCTGATCACCGGCGGATCACGGGGCCTCGGGCGCGCCATGGCCCAGGCCTTCGCCGAGGCGGGCGCGAACCTCGCCATCGTCTCGCGCAAGCTGCCGGCCTGCGAGGAGGCCGCCGCGGAACTGGCCAAGCTGGGCGTCGAGACCTTCGCCCACCGTTGCCATGTGGCGAACTGGGACGAGATCGAGCCCATGGTCGACGCCGTCTACCGGCGCTTTGGCCGCATCGACGTCCTCATCAACAACGCCGGCATGTCGCCCCTCTATCCCTCGCTGGAAGAGGTGACGGAGGACAATTTCGACAAGGTGATCGGGGTCAACTTCAAGGGCCCCTTCCGCCTCTCCGCCCTGGTCGGGGCCCGGATGCACCGGGGTGACGGCGGCTCTATCATCAATATTTCGAGCATCGCCTCGCTGGAGGCCTCGCCCTACGCCCTGCCCTACGCCGGAGCCAAGGCGGCGCTGAACGTCCTGACCACAGGCTTCGCCGCCGCCTACAGCCCCAATGTGCGGGTCAACACCATCTGCGTCGGCCCCTTCGCCACCGACGTGGCCGAACACTGGGCCGATCCCCCCGACCACGACAATCCGGGCTGGACCAAGGGCGGCATGCGGGTGGGCCTTCCCAAGGAGATGGTCCCGGCCGCCCTCTGGCTGGCCAGTGACACGTCCAGCTTCACCAATGGCGCCCTGATCCGCATTGACGGCGGCCCGGTGCGCGCCCGCCTCCGCCCCTGATCCCGAAAGGCCAGACAACCATGCCCAGCTTCGAGACGATCCTCTATTCGGTTGAGGACCACATCGCGACCATCACCCTGCATCGGCCTGAGCGGATGAACGCCTGGACCCTGCAGATGTGCAACGACCTGCAGGCCGCCTTCGACCTGACCGACGCCGATGACGACGTGCGGGCGGTGATCGTGACCGGGTCCGGCCGGGCCTTCTGCGCGGGGGCCGACCTCTCCGGCGGCAGCCAGACCTTCGGCGCCGCCAAACCGGACAAGGACACGCCCGTCCGCCGGGACACGGCGGGTCTCGTCACCCTGCGCATCTTCGACAGCCTGAAGCCGGTGATCGGCGCCATCAACGGCGCCGCCGTCGGCGTGGGCGTGACCATGATCCTGCCCATGGACGTGCGGATCGCCTCGACGGACGCCCGCTTCGGCCTCGTGTTCAACCGCCGGGGCATCATCATGGAAGGCGCCTCGTCCTTCTTCCTCCCGCGCCTGGTGGGGATGCCCGCCACCCTCGAC
>NZ_JADBZL010000040.1:0-7014 GCF_020402505.1 Phenylobacterium sp.
ACTGGACCCCTGGCGAGGTCGCCGTCTCCGGCGGACAGCTGGCCTACCATCGTACCGGCGGTGACGGGCCGCCCCTGGTCCTTTCGCACGGCCTGACCGACAATGGTCTTTGCTGGACCCGTCTCGCCGAGGCCCTCGCGCCGGATTTCGACATCATCATGCTGGACGCCCGCGGACATGGCGCGAGTTCCAGGGTCGGCCCCGGGGACGCTGTCGACCCCGTCCGGGACCTGGCCGAAGCGGTCGAGGCCCTCGGCCTGACCCGTGTGCTGGTCATGGGACATTCCGTCGGCGCCCGGGCCAGCGCCGGTTTCGCCGCCACTTTTCCGGACCGGGTCCGGGCCCTGGTGCTCGAGGATCCACCCCTGGTCCCTCCGATGGCCCCCGAGGCCAGGGCGCGCAGACTCCAGACATTCCGGGAACAGGTGGCCCGGTTCCGGTCCATGACCGAGGCGGAGCTCCGCGCCTTCGGCATGCGGCAGTCTCCCTCATGGGATCCGGCCGAGTTTCCGGCCTGGGTGCAATCGAAGCGTCAGGTGGACGCTGAGGCCCTTCCCCTCCTGAACGTGGCCTGGCAGGAGGACTTCCGCGGCATCCGGTCGCCGACCCTGCTCATCCACGGTGAGTCTGACCGGGGAAGCATGGTCTCTCCGGAGCAGGCCCGCGAGGCCTGCGAGCTCAACCCAGTCATCCGGTCCGTCCGGATTCCGGGGGCAGGCCACAATGTCCGCCGCGAGAACTTCGCGGACGTTCTCCTGGCCGTCCGCAGCTTCCTGGCCGAGGTCTGACTCCGGCGCCCTTGGCAAGCGTCGTCTATCGCCGCAGCGCTGCGAGTTCCTCGCGTAGAGCGGCCGGCTCACCGTCAAAGCTCTGGATCATGGCCGGCATGAACGCCTCCGGGCCCAGCCCATCAAACTGCGAGGGATGGCCGGCCCTCAGGGCAACCAGATGCAGGTAGGAAGGCTGGACCCGGCCATTGCCATCCCGGAACGGGTGAATAGCGTTGGGTTCGCCAGGAAAGGCGGCGGCCTTTGAGAGAAACACATCGCCGTCGACGCCCGACTGGAACAGCGGGGCCCGCAGCCGCGCAGACTGCAAGTCCATCTGCCGACCAATGTGCTCGGGAAAGCAGGACCAGTTTCCGCCCTTCGACAGCGCTAATGCCAGCAAACGCCTTAGACCCGACAGATCGGCCTTCGACGTAGGCTTAGATGCTGGATGCTTTTTCCCATCGCTCGGACTTCGCACGAAAACGGGAAAAAATGGAAAGTCTCGTGTGCGCTGGGATGAGCGTGCGCCCAGACAGGGACTTGCCAGCAGGCGCGCATTCAAATGAAACGGCCGCGCCAGGCGCTCGGCTGTTGACGCCCCGGCGACCTACGAACACGGTTTCCGCGCGAGGGTTCGGGTATCAGCAACCCCTGGGCCTCAAGCGTCTTCTCCGTCCAGGACTTCTATGCGCCCGGGGTCGGCCTGGCGGGCGAGATCCGCCAGGGTCGCGCCCTGATTGCCGCGGCCCTGTCGGCAGGTGGTCTCCCTGGCGTCGCTCCCGGGATCCGCTAGACTCACTCCATGAGCACCCTGTTCCGCCTCTCCGGCGCCCGCCGTGATGACCCGGACGTCGCCACCTGGTTCGAGGCCGGCGACGACGGAATCCGCCGCCTCGCCTTGCATTGGTTCGACCGGATCCGGGCCTGTGGGTCGGATGTGCTCCAGATCATGCACGACCACCAGCCCACGGCCTGCGTGGAAGACGCCGCCTTCGCTTATGTCGCCGCTTACCGCACCCACGCCGCCGTGGGCTTCTTCCATGGCGCAGACCTGCCGGACCCCGCCGGCGTCCTAGAGGGGGCCGGCAAGCGCATGCGGCACGTCAAGCTGAAGTGGGGCCAGCCAGCGCCCGAGGCGGCCCTCGAGGACCTCATCGCTGCGGCCTATGCGGACATCCGGGCCAGGCTGGCGGCTGGCCCCTAGGCGGCCGGGACCGCCGGGCCGGGCGCCGTATCGCCCAGCACCGAGACCCGCTCGCCGTAGCGCGAGAAGGGGTAGTAGTCCCAGACCGAGTGGTGCTGGGTGCAGCGATTGTCCCACAGGGTCAGCGTGTTGGGCTCCCAGCGCACCCGGCAGTGCAGTTTGGGCTCGCGCTGCAGCAGGCCGAAGCACATGTCCAGAAGGGCGCGGCTCTCCCAGCGGTGCAGGCCCTCGATGTGGGTCGTGAAGCCCGAGTTGACGTTCAGCACCTTCCGGCCGGTGTCCGGATGAAGGGTCACGACGGGGTGGCGGGTGCGCGGATAGCCGCCCTCGGGCGGGGCCGACTTGTAGTTGCCGACATAGGGCAGGGCGCCGTCATGCACGGCCCACATCCCCTCAAGGAAGCCCTGCATGGCTGGCGAGAGCATCTCGAAGGCCATGTACATGTTGGCGAACAGGGTGTCGCCGCCGCCGCATTCCGGGGTCTCGGTGATGTAGAGCAGGGAGGCCAGGGGCGGGACGGGATCGCAGCTGACGTCCGTGTGCCAGGCCTCGCCCGCCGTGAAGGGCGACTGGGCGGTAGTCTTGACGGTAAGGATCTCGGGGTCCTGGTCCGGCCGGCCGTGGTGCATGGGGTGGACATGCAGGCGGCCGAAGTTACGGCTGAAGGCCTTGTGCGCCTCGCGGTCCAGGGTCTGGTCGCGGAAGACCAGAACCAGCCAGTCCGCCCAGGCGGCGCGGATGTCGGCCAGGATCTCCGGCGTCATCGGCCGGGACAGGTCCACCCCCCGGATCTCGGCGCCGATGTGTGGCGAGATCGGCGTGACCTCGAAGGCGCCATAGCGGGTGCGTCGGACCGCGGGGAGGGGGACATGCTTGGTCAGAGCCGGGGCGTTCATGGGGCTTCCTCCGTCCGCCCTCACGGATGGGGGCGGGTCATTGGGAAGAGCCTAACCCAGGGCCGGCAGACCTGTCATTCCCCCCGGGCGTTGATGATCAGCCGGGCCAGGGCCTCGCCTGAGTCCCAGGCGCACTCGACCCGGGGACCGGACAGCCAGTCGCCACAGCAGCCGAGCCGGGCCGTTTCCGACCACAGGGCCTGTTCGGATCCGGTGGCGGACCGGGCGTAGCGCCACCGGTGGACCTGGCGGATGACCGGCTCCGGGAGCGGCGCACTCAGGCGGGCGGCGAACGCCGCGAACAGGGCGTCGCCCACGGCGTCGGCAGGGTCCTCCAGATGCTCCCGGGACCAGTCCGGACTCGCCTGAAGCACCCAGGTCTCCGGGCCTCCGCGACCGGGCTTTGCGCTGTTTCTCGCCGCCCAGCCGAGGATGCCGTCTTCCTCCAGAGTATCGGAGGCGACGGGCAGACGCTCCGCGAACGCCGCCATGACCGTCCAGCACGGTGCAGTGCGGGAGGCGGCGGCGCGCGCCGTCAGGGCCTCGTCATGGGGGGCGAGCAGGGCCGCCGCCTGCTCGGCGGGCAGGGCCAGGACGACCGCGTCGAAGGGACCCGACAGACCTTCTGGGATCTTCAGCCGCCAGCCCTCTGCATCACGGGTCAGGGCCTCCACGACTGTGTTCCAGGCCACGGAATGGCCCTCAGCGAGGGCCTTCACCGGGGCGTTCATGCCCGGGAGCCCGACCCAGGCCTCCGGACCGGCCGCCGGCCAGGTTGCGGCGAGGCCTTCCGCCGCCCAGCGGGCGACCTCGGCGCGGAAGCTCTCCCCGCGGGCCGTGAAGTACTGGGCGCCATGATCGAAGCCGACGGTTCCCAGCGGCGTCTCCACCCGCCGGGTCGACATCCGCCCTCCAGGGCCCCGAGCCTTGTCGAAGAGCTGGACCTTGCGTCCTTCGCGGTGGAGGCTGCGGGCGCAGGCCAGGCCCGAGAGGCCCGCGCCCACGATGGCGATACGGTCGAGGGACTGGATCATCGGCCTAGACTGATCCGGTAACCTCGGGTCAGGTCAACCTCTGTCGAGGCCCGGGCGCCACGGACTCAGGTCTCGATGGGGCGAAGGGCGCCGGGGATCCCGCTGTGGATCTCGTCTGGGGCGAACCACCGCACGTCGATGAACCGGTCGTCCGCCGCCATGGCGTCTGCAAGCTTTGTCAAAAGCGAGACAAAGTCCGGATGTCGCGGGACGAAGGTGCTCCGCCACCAATTCGCCTGCTGAAGGCCGATCAGGTGCTTGTCGATCCGGGTGACCCGCAGGACAAATCGGGTCCTTCCCCCGGGTCCGCCCCTGAAGAGCAGTTCCCATCCGCGTTCGTGAAGGCAGATCAAGTCACGGATTTCGCATCCCAGCCCCTTGAGAATTTCGGCCAAGGTCTCCGAGAGGAGCTTCCCCGGATACTGGAGGATGTCCATCTCATCCTCGCTGTCGATCTGATCGTTCGGAAGGGTCGAGTCGAACTCCGCCCAGGGCTTGATGATCATCGTCTCTGCTTCTCGCTGAAGCCCTCCCGCAGACAGAATTCCATGTTGCGCCGGCGCGGACAAGAACAAAAAAAGAACATGTATGTTTTTCTGAGCTATGGAAGCGATGGCCCTAAACGGGGCGCACGCCCCACCTTTCCGCAACCCTTTCCTCCGCGCCGTGCTATAGGCGCCGCCCATGCCTTTTCCCACAAGTCACCCGGCGCTTGACCGCGCGCTTTCCGAACGCGGTTATGCCGAACCCACGCCTGTCCAGGCCCGGGTCCTCGAGGCGCCCGATGACCGCGACCTCCTCGTCTCCGCCCAGACCGGCTCCGGCAAGACCGTCGCCTTCGGACTGGCCCTTGCGCCCACCCTTCTGGATCTCGCCGAACGCTTCGGAGAGGCCGGGGCGCCCTCCGCCCTGGTGATCGCGCCGACGCGGGAGCTTGCTCTCCAGGTCACAGGCGAACTGACCTGGCTCTACGCCGGGACAGGGGCGACGATCCTGTCCTGCGTTGGCGGCATGGATCCGCGGACCGAGCGGCGCGCCCTGCAGAGGGGCGGCCATATCGTCGTCGGCACCCCTGGACGACTCCGCGACCACCTGGAACGCGGCGCCCTCGACCTGTCGGCCCTCCGCGCCGTCGTGCTCGATGAGGCCGACGAGATGCTGGACATGGGCTTCCAGGAGGACCTCACCGTCCTGCTCGAGGCCGCCCCCGCCGACCGGCGGACGCTGCTGTTTTCGGCCACCCTGCCGAGGGAAATTGTCCGTCTGGCCTCGGCCTACCAGCGCGACGCCCTGCGCATCGACACCGTCGACCGTGACGCCCCGCATGGCGACATCGAGTACCGCGCCATCCGCGTCCTGCCCAGCCAGGTGGACCTGGCGGTGGTGAACCTGCTGCGCTTTTACGAGGCGCCGGGGGCCCTGGTCTTCGCCAACACCCGGGAGCGGGTGAAGCACCTCACGGCTACCCTGCGCGAGCGGGGCTTCTCGGTGGTGGGCCTGTCGGGCGAGCTGACCCAGGACCTGCGTTCGGAAGCCCTGCAGGCCCTGCGCGGCGGTCACGCCCGGGTCTGCGTCGCCACAGATGTCGCCGCCCGGGGTCTCGACCTGCCCGACCTGGGCCTCGTCATCCACGCCGAAGTGCCCGCCAATGTGGAGGGCCTGCTGCACCGGTCGGGCCGGACGGGCAGGGCGGGGCGCAAGGGCGTCTCGGTCCTGCTGGTCCCCAGAGCCCGGCGGCGCAAGGCCGAGCTCCTCTTCCAGACCGCCTCCATCCGCGCCGAGTGGGCGGGCCCGCCCACCGCGGAGGAGATCCGCGAGAAGGACCGCCAGCGCATGCTGGAGGATCCGCTCCTGGTCTCGCCCCCTGACGAGGACTGCCTGGCCGAGGGCCGCCGTCTCCTGGAGCGCCTATCGCCCGAGCAGGTCGCCGGCGCCCTGATGCGGCTTTACCGCGAGAAGCTGCCGCCGCCGGAGGATGTCCAGGACGATGCGCCCTCCCGCTGGAAGCCCGAGATGGCCGGCGAGCCGCGCCCCCGGCGCGAGCCCGGCGACATGGACTGGTTCCGCATCGACATCGGCCGCAAGGACCGGGCCGACCCCAAGTGGCTCATTCCCAAGATCTGCCGGGCGGGGGGCGTGACCAAGCGCGACATCGGCGCCATTCGCATCCTCGATGGCGAAACCCGGTTCGAGATCGCCCGGGAGGTGTCTCCGGCCTTTGCGGCCGCCATCGCCGCGCCGCTTCCGGACGGGACGCGGATCGCACCTTCCGAGGCGCCCGGCGCCGATGCCCGGCCGCCCCGACACCAGCGTCCCCGCCGGGAGTTCGAGCCGAGGGGTGAGGAGGGCTCCGCCCCGCCGCGTCCCAAGCGTGCGCCCCGGCCCGCCGCCACAGAGACGGCGGCGCAAACTCCGCCCCAACCCCTGGAGAAGCCCTCCTTCGAGAAGCCCCCCTTCGAGAAGAAACCCTTCAAGAAGAAGCCGTTCCCCCAGGCCGACCGCGCCGCTGTCCCTCCGGGGGATCGGCCCTGGAAGGGAAGGCCCCGGCCGGCCGGATCAGGGCCGCCCCCGCGAACGGGCCCTAAGCGAAAGCCGAACGACGCGCCCGCATCGCGTGGCGCGCCCTATCGCGGCAAACCGAAACGCGGCGATTGACGGCCTTACCGGCCTCGGGTCAACCGGTCGATCTCCTGCTTCAGCATGCGCTCGCGCATGCCCTCGCCATTCAGCGAGAACCAGGTCGCAAGGCCATGGGCGGCCAGGCCGATCCCCCAGCCCACGAGGGGCCAGAAGGACCAGAGGTATTCCGAGCCCTGGGAAATGTTCAGGACGAACAGTCCGCCATTCACCACCGCATAGACCAGGGCATGGGTGAAGAATCCCATACGCAAAGCGACCCGCTTCTTCGCTTTCAGAAGCAGTTCCGGGTCGATAGGGGCGGGGGTCTCGGCGGTCATGGCGAGCCTCTCTCGATGTTATCACTCGACGCTAGCACGGTCTTCCGCAAGGGAAAGACCTTCTTCCAGCCTGGACTTCAGGGACTCGCCGCCTGGCAGGTCGCGTCCGTCCCAGGAGAGGGCGGGGCGAAGTCCGCGAAGCGCGTTGGTCAG
>NZ_JADBZL010000041.1:0-2690 GCF_020402505.1 Phenylobacterium sp.
CGACCTGATCGAGGGCTTTGACCTGGTCCTCGACGGCACCGATGATTTCGCCACCCGGCTGGCGGTGAGCGACGCCTGCACGGCGACCGGGACCCCCCTCGTCTCCGGGGCCATCGGCCGGTGGACGGGTCAGGTGGGCGTCTTCACCGGCCGGCCCTGCTATCGCTGCCTGGTCCCGGAGATTCCGCCGGAGGTCGAGACCTGCCAGGCGGTGGGCGTAATCGGGGCCCTGGCCGGCGTCATCGGCGCCATGATGGCCCTGGAGGCGATCAAGCTGGTCGCCGGCGCCGGCGAAAGCCTCGCCGGCCGGCTGCTCGTCTATGACGCCCTCTCGGCCGTGACCCGAACCGTGAGGGTCGCGCCGGACCCCCACTGCCCCTCCTGCGGCGGCGATCAGACCGGCGGCGTGTAACTGACCTGGGCTCCCGGCCCGAGGGGCCAGTCGAAGACCACCCAGAGTCCCGTCATCAGGGCGCCGGCCGCCATGAAGGCCAGGGCGTAGGGGAGCATGAGCGCCAGGAGCGAGCCGACGCCCATGGAGGCGTCCCAGCGCCGGCAGAATCCGAGAATCAGCGGGAAGTAGGCCATCAGGGGCGTCATGATGTTGGTGAAGCTGTCCCCCATGCGGTAGGCCGCCGTGGTCATCTCCGGGCTGATGCCCAGCAGCATGAACATGGGCACCACGACGGGCGCCAAGGCGCTCCACTTGGCCGTGGCCGAGCCGATGAAGAGGTCGAGGCCGGAAGAAAAGCCCAGCACCCCCAGGAGCAGGGCGGGCGCCGGCAGGTCCAGGGTCTCCAGGACGTGCGCCCCGTTGATGGCGGCGATGGGGCCCAGCCGGGACCAGTTGAACATGGCGACGAAGTGGGCGGCGAAGAAGGCGAAGACCAGGTAGGGCGCCATGTCCCGGATCCCCTCGGTCATCATGGAAAAGACCTCCCGGTGCGACCGGACGACCCCGGTCGCGGTCCCGAAGGCCACGCCCGTGGCGAGGAAGAGCACCAGGAACCCCGCGATCAGGGCGGTGTAGAAGGGCTGGAGCGCCGCGGGTCCGGACTTGGTCTCGTCGATCAGGGGCGTGAAACCCGGCCAGAGGGCCAGAATGGTGAAGCCCGACACCACGACGAGGGCGGCGAGCCCGGCCCGGCGCAGGCCCCGCCGCTCGGCCTCGTTGGGCGCCGACCGGGCCAGTTCTGCGGTGAGGTCGGCGTCCGGCTCGCCGCGCCAGGGCCCGAGGCGGGGCTCGATGATCCGGTCAGTGACGAACCAGATCAGCGGAGTGAACACCCCGACGATAGCCAGGATGAACCACCAGTTCCCCAGGGGGTTGAAGGTCCAGGCGGGGTCGATGATGCGCGCCGCCTCCTGAGTGAAGCTGAACAGGACGATATCGATCTGGCCCGGCGTGATGTTGCCGGCAAAGCCTCCGGAGACCGCCGCGAAGGCGGCGGCCAGGCCGGCCAGGGGGTGGCGTCCCACGGCGGCGTAGAGCAGGGCGGCCAGCGGGATGAAGACCAGGTAGGCGGCGTCCGAGGCATGGTGCGAGACCATGCCGATCAGGGCCACAATCGGGGTCAGCCACCGGCGGTCGGCGCCCCGGAGGCTGGCCCGGATCAGGGCGCTGAAGAAGCCCGAGCGCTCGGCGACGGCGGCGCCGTACATGACGGTCAGGGCCACGCCGAGGGGGGCGAACCCCGTCAGGGTCTTGGCCGTCTCGGTGAACAGCCTCTCCAGATTGTCCTCCGACAGGAGGCTCTCGGCCCGAAAGATCAGCCGCCCGCCTTCCAGCTCGCCCCAGGTCGGGGGGGTTTCGCCGCGAAAGGGCAGGGAGGCCGTCCAGCCTAGGGTCGCCCCGATTGTCGACAGGATGAAGAGACCGCCGATCAGCCAGACGAAGATCATCACCGGTTCCGGGAGCCGGTTGCCGATACGCTCGACGAGGTCCAGCAGGGAGCGCCGCGGCGCAGGAGGAAGGGCGTCAGGGGCGGCCAAGGGGGGTCTCCGATCCTTCGGTCTGGAACCCGGCGGCGTGGCGCCGCCCGGCGGAGGGGTCAAGGGACTCCCCGGGGGGAGGTAGGCGATGCCGCCAGGGGTTCAACCCGGCGGGCCTTCAGAGCATGGAGGGCAGCACCCGGTCCGGCGGGCGGTGCCCGTCCATCCAGGTGCGGATGTTGATCAGGACCTTCTCGCCCATCTCCGTGCGCGCCTCGACGGTGGCGGAGCCCAGGTGCGGCAGGAGCACAGCATTGTTCAGGCCCAGCAGTTTGGGGTTCACAGCCGGCTCGAATTCGAAAACGTCGAGTCCCGCTCCGGCGATGCCGCCCGAGGCCAGAAGGTCCGCCAGGGCCGACTCGTCGATGATCTCGCCGCGGGCGGTGTTCACCAGGATGGCGTGGGCCGGCATCAGCTTCAGTCGCCGCGCCGACAACAGGTGATAGGTGGCCGGCGTGTGCGGGCAGTTGACCGAGATGATGTCCATCCGGGCCAGCATTTGGTCGAGGCTCTCCCAGTAGGTGGCCTCGAGCTCCTCGGCGATCCGCGGACTGACCGGCGCGCGGTTGTGGTAGTGGATCTGCATGCCGAAGGCGCGGGCCCGGCGCGCCACCGCCTGGCCGATCCGGCCCATGCCGATGACCCCCAGCCGCTTCCCGGACAGCCGCCGCCCCAGCATCCAGGTCGGCGCCCAGCCC
>NZ_JADBZL010000042.1:0-16828 GCF_020402505.1 Phenylobacterium sp.
GACAACGGGATCGGCCGCCTGGACCTGGTGGAGAACCGCTTCGTGGGCATGAAGTCCCGGGGCGTCTACGAGACCCCGGGCGGGACCATCCTGCTGGCCGCCCACAGGGGCATCGAGTCCATCACCCTCGACCGGGGCTCGGCGCACCTGAAGGACGAGCTGATGCCCCGCTACGCCAGCCTGATCTACAACGGCTTCTGGTTCTCCCCTGAGCGCAAAATGCTGCAGGCGGCCATCGACCTGTCGCAGAAGCACGTGACCGGCCAGGTCCGGGTCAAGCTCTACAAGGGCAATGTCTCGGTGATCGGCCGGACGAGCCCCTGGTCCCTCTACGACCAGGACCTCGTGACCTTCGAGGAAGGCGCCGTGGCCTACGACCACCGCGACGCCGCCGGCTTCATCAAGCTGAACGCCCTGCGCCTTCGGGTCCAGGCCCGCCGGGACCACCGGGCGGGAGGGTAGTTTCCCAAAGCCGCAGGTCATGTCACCCTCCGGCCAAACCGGAGGAATCCCCATGAGCTTTCCGAATCTCACCGCCATCGTCACCCTGCTGGCCCTGCTGTCCTATGTCTGGATGGTCATGAGGGTCGGCGGCGCCCGCCGGAAGTCCGGCATCGCCGCCCCCGCCATGTCCGGCGACCCGATGCTCGAGCGCTACCTTCGCGTGCAGGGGAACACGCTCGAATGGCTGCCCATCTTCCTGGGGTCGCTGTGGCTCTTCGCCCACTACTGGGGCGACGTGACCGCGGCAGCGCTGGGTCTGGTCTGGATCCTCGGACGGGTCCTCTACGCCGTGGGGTACTCGGCCGCCGCCGAAAAGCGCGAGCTGGGCTTCATGGTGCAGGGCATCGCCACCGCAGTCCTGCTGTTCGGGGCCCTGGGCAAGGCGATCCTTGTCGTCCTGGGCTGACCCACGGCCACACTTTCGCCGGAGACGGGCGCCAGTCTCGTCTTCTGACCTTCCTTCGGAGTTCCAGATGCGCCTGAAGAGCCTCGCCCTCATCGCCGGCCTCGCCCTGGCCACCGGCCTCGCCGCCTGCACCACAGCTACGCCCTACCAGCCCCTCCTGGAGGGCGCCTCCGGGCGCGGCGGCTATTCCGACGTGCGGATCGAGCCCGGCCGCTACAGGGTGACCTTCACTGGCAACAGCCTCACCTCTCGGGAGACGGTGGAGCTCTACCTCGCCTATCGCGCCGCGGAGCTGACCCTGGCCAACGGGTATGACACCTTCACCCTGGTCGCCCGGGACACGGACCGGAAGACGACCACCCGGATCGATCCGAACCCCACGCCCCTGCCCTACTGGCGGCCTTACTGGCGGTACTACGGGCCCTACGGGTGGCGGCTTTACGATCCCTGGCTGGACGGTCCCTTCGACCGCACCCCGACAGAGGTCTCGACCATCGAGAAGTTCACCGCCTCCGCGGAGATCGTCCTCGGCAAGGGTCCGAAGCCGGCGGGCGCCACCGAGACCTTCGACGCCCGCGCCGTGATGGAGAATCTCGGCCCGCGCATCCAGCGTCCGGACGACGGCCGGGTGAAGGCGAAGGCCGGAAGCTAGGCCGTTTCGTCGGTAAAGGTCAGGCCGGCCCGGGCGGCGAGGCGATCGATCAGCGGAACGCCAAGGGCCGCGCCCGGGGTCCAGACCCCGCCCGGCGTCGCTGGCGTACCGATCAGCTGGATCGCCGTCTCGGCCAGCATCTTGGATGTCGAGCCGTAGCCAGGATCGCGGTCGCCCTTGACCGAGACGCGGACCTTGCGGCCGTCGGCGCCGATGCCCACGAACAGGATGTCGTAGAAGCCGTTCTCCCGCTCCTCGAGGCTCGGGCCCTCCCCCGGCTTCGGCGCGCCGGCGCCGCCCAGGTCGGTGAAGGAGGTGCTGGAGCCCGGCGCGGTGATGGACATCTCGTCATAGGTGAAGTCCGTCCCCCAGGGGTGACCCTGAAGGAAGTTGGAGCGGTGAACGTTCTTGGTGTTGATGGCGGCCATCATGAAGGGGCCGACCTCGGCGCCGACATCCTCGTCGAAGGCCGTCTCGTTGCCCGACGGCTGGGCCGGGCCGGTGAAGCCGGGGGTCAGGGCGAAGGGGTTGATCATCAGCTGGAACAGGGCGGGATTGCGCCGGATGGCGTCCATGGTCGCCGCGCCGCTGGCCGCGGTGCCGCCGGACAGGCCTCCGCGCATGTTCCGCACCCGGCCCTTCACCCGCGGGACGGGCCCGCCAAGACGCCGCCTGGCCGTCTCCTCTGCGAACAGGACGCCCAGTTCGAAGGGGATGGAGTCGAAGCCGCAGGAAAAGAGAATCCGCGCGCCCGAGGCCCTGGCGGCCTCATGGTGGGCTTCGATCATCTCGGCCATCCAGTTGGACTCGCCGCACAGGTCGACATAGTCGGTCCCGGCCTCGACGCAGGCGGCGACCAGGTCCGAGCCATAGAGCTGGTAGGGCCCGACCGTCGTCACAATGACCTTGGCGCGCCGCACCATGGCCTTCAGCTGGGCGGGGTCGGCGGCGTCGCAGACCACCAGGGGGGTGGAGGCGGGGGCGCCGATCAGGTCGCGCACCTCGGCCAGCTTGTCCGCCGACCGGCCGGCCATGGCCCAGGAGACCTCTCCCCCGGGCGGCTGGGTGCGGACCAGATGCTCGGCCACGAGGCGGCCGGTGAATCCGGTGGCGCCATAGACGATGATGTCGAATTCCGCGTCGGCCCGCATGGGTCCCTCCCTGGCTATCGCCTCCGATATGGACCCTGGCGGGCCCTCAGCCAAGCCGCCGTCGGGCCAGCCAGACAGAATGTCGGCCGCGGGGGGGCAGGCCTGCTTTCAGGCCCCGCGCCATGCTAGGCTCGGAATCATGGCTGTGACACCCGCCCGCGCGAAGGAACTCGCCCTGAGCCTTGAGGGCGCCTCAGAGCGCCCGCACTTTGAGCGGACGGCGCTCCGGACGCCGCGCAAGACCTTCGCCACGCTCGCCGGTGACGGCGCAGACATCAATCTGATGTTCGACCCCGACCTGCGGGATTTCTACTGCGAGCAGGCGCCGGTCGCCTTCTCTCCCGTCCCGGGCGGATGGGGCCGGATGGGCGCCACGCGGTGCGACCTCGCGGCTGTGGACGAGGCGACACTGGCGTCCGCGCTCAAGGCCGCCCACGCCCTGGCTGCACCCCGACCGAAGACGCCGCGGAAGCGCTGACCCGGGGGTCATCAGCGACGCCGCGCGGCCTCCCCCCGGCCCCGCCCGCCCTCGGCCACACCGGCGGCCCGCATCCGCTCGCCCAGGGCGCGTCCGTCCAGCCGGCAGTCGGCGGCGACGCGATCCCAGGTCCGGCCCCGGGAGAGACAGTCCACCCGACGCCCTTGGGTGAGTCGCTTCAGAGTGTCGCGGGCCTCCCGGCCGCCGGGCTCCCTGAGTTCCGGGGCGTGGAAGTCGGCCAGGCGGACCTCGACCCAGTCGGTCCCCCGCCGCGGGCCCACGGCCACGCAGAGAGAATCCCCGTCGCCGACATGCATCACCGGGCCTGAGAATCGCTCGCCCTTGGCGAGACTGGCGGGCATGGGCCCCTTCTGCGGCACGGCGCGGCAGGGGTCGGCGAGCGCGGGGGCGGCGGCGCTGGTGAGGGCGCCGGCGGCGAGGAGGAGGGCCGTCAGGCGCAAGGTCACCTCAGCGCCCCAGGCCCGGAAGGTCGAAGGCCGCCAGGGCGCGACGGGTCAGGGCCGCATCGCCGGAAAGTCGGGCCGCGCCCGAGGCCTCGAGCTCGGACAGGCGGGTCTGGCCGCACAGCGCCTTGATGAGGTCTACCCAGGTCACGGCGACCGAGGCGCCCGCGGCCGCCCCGTCCGTGGCGACGCTGACGCCATTGCGCACGTGCAGGCCGGCGGGCGCCGCGTCCGGGAAGTCGAAGCGGACATGGTGGTCGATCCCCTCGGCCCGGTCGGGGTCGATCATGACCCTCATCAGGTGGAAGGTTTCGCGCGGTGGCCGAGCCGCCAGCTGGGCCGGACGCAGCCGGTGTTCGGCGAGGCGCGAAAGGTCCAGGGCGCCCTCCAGCTCCAGGGCCCGGGTCAGGCACCAGTTTCGGATGTTGGCCGCCGAGGTCCCCTGGGCGAGGGTCCGCAGAACGCCGGCGAGCAGGGTCCGGTCGTCCGCCTCCGCCCCGGGCCGCCCGGCCAGCCAGGAGGCCAGCTCCAGGGCCCAGCGCAGGTCGCCGGACCCTCGGGCCGCTTCCGCCTGGGCCCGCACCACCCCAGCACCGCCGAAGCCCTCCACCAGGCGCTGCGCCCGCTCGGCGGGCGGCAGGACGAAAAGCTTGCCCGGCTCGCCGTCGAACCAGCCGCGCAGGCCGGCGGCGATCTGGCGCACGTGGTGCTCGGCCACGCCATAGAACTCGCGGGTCAGGTCGTCGTCGTCGCAGGCGGCGGGCAGGCGGACCTCGTGGGCCAGGGCGTCGGCGGTCAGGCCGCGGTTCAGGCCGCGCACGGTCTGGTCCCAGAGGAACTGGATGGAGTCCCGGTAGCGGGTCACGCGCGCAGCGATCCCGGCGGCGCCGGAGATCGGAGGGCCGTGGGTTCCCACCAGGTGCTCGGCCCCGAGCGAGAGGATGTGGTCGATCCCCTCCAGCAGGACCTCGGGGTCGCGGTACGCCTCGCCGCGGATGGCGAAGATATTGAACAGGGTCGGCCAGACCAGGTTCTGCACGCAGGTCGAAAGCTCCGGGAACCAGAAGGTGACGCTGTCATCGGCGTCGGAGGGAGCGTGGTGGACCTCCACGGTCAGCCCGGCCAGGCTCAGCCGCTCGCCGCCCCGGAAAAACTCCGTGGGCGGAGCATAGCCGGGGGTGAAGGGCGCGTGTTCGGGATTGCGGAAGTGCAGGCCCAGCCCCTCATTGACCAGGGCGTCAGGCCCTTCCGGAGGCAGGCGCAGGCCGAACTGGTGGATCAGCCCCCGGGAATAGGCCGGGCCGATCTCGCCGGAGGTGCGGGCCAGGTTCAGGGGGATGCGCTCATGCCCCAGGATCGGCAGGTCGGCGCGGCCGGCGTCGTCCAGGGCCGCCGTCGTGCCGCCGATGTAGTGGAAGTGGCTGTAGAGCACCGCCGCCAGGGGCGCGGAGGTGTGGGCCCGCACCTCGGCCAGGGCCGTGCGCATCTCCTCCACGCTCTCGCCGGTGTCGATGGCGATCAGGCCCAGGGGCCCCTCGATGAAGGTCTGGTTGGAGAGGCCATTGCCCACCAGGCACCAGACCCCGGGCCGCGGGGCGTAGAGCCGCCGCTCAAGCCGCTCGGAGTGGGCGATGTGCCGACGATGCGCCTTCTGGCCGAGGGGGCCCGTGCCGACATGGGCCGGATCGGCGTCGAAACTGCGCATGGAGGCCCCTTCCTGAACTGCCTGGCCTCAAGCCTAGCGCAGTTCGGGGGATCGGGGGAGAAAGGGGGCGGCCTAGTGGCAGAAAGCGGGCGAGGGATTGGAGGCGCCCGTCGCCTCGCCTAGACTGGCGTCGAAACTGACGGCGCTGGCTGGAAATGACCGATCCTGTTCGCGGATACGATGAGCGCGCCGCCGTCTTCGTGCACCAATACGAGCAACTCGACCCGGAGTCGGTTCATGCCTCGTTCCTGGACTACCTCCCGGAGGGGGCGGGCAGGCTGGTCCTCGACATCGGCGCAGGGTCCGGGCGCGATGCGGCCTGGCTGCGGCGAAAAGGTTTTGAGGTCGTCGCCGTCGAACCCTCCCCCGGCATGCGGATGGCGGGCCAGAGCCTGCACCCCGACCCCCTGATCGGGTGGGTGGATGACCGGTTGCCCGCCCTGGCCGCGACGCACAGACTCGGCCTTGCCTTTGACGTCATCCTGCTCAGCGGCGTCCTGATGCACGTCACGCCCGGCGACCGGCCGCGGGCCTTCCGGAAGGTCGCCTCGCTCCTGAAGCCCGGCGGCGTCTTGCTTATCTCCGTCCGGGATGGAGCCGGCGAGAGCGACAGGCCCATCTGGCCGGTCTCAAGGGGTGAAGTTGAAGGCTACGCCCGCACCCAGGGGCTAAACGTCGTCCGGATCGCCTCGAATCCCGACTTGCAGGGACGCGCGGCCGTGACCTGGACAACCTTTGTCCTGTCCCCGCCCGACAACGGGGCAGGCGCCCTGCCCCTGCTCCTGGCATCATCCTGAACGACGACATTCCTGACCTTGGCCATATCCTTCAGGGGTATCGCGTTGCGGGACGCATCCCTCTCGTTGCATCACCAGGTCAGCAATTTCAAATTGGGGACGTCTCTATAATCGGCGCCGTTCAAGGTCACCAAGGTCGAGCGACAGACCAGGGCTTGCGCGGCGATCATCCGGTCAAGCAGCTTGCGCCGTGAATAGCCCGCATGCGCGACGATGGCGCCATACGCGTCCGCCGCCGTATCGTCGAAGGCAAGGGCCGGGATGGCTTTCAAGATTACGTCGAGGCGCGCACGCCGAACCGATGCCTGCTCTGGATCACGGTAGACGCCGCCTTCCAGCTCCACCCGGGTGACAATCGACATGAGAATCGCATCGTCCAGCGCCCCTATCTTGCCGGTCACGTCCGCGTCGCCGTCGCGAAGATGGATCGCGACATCTGTGTCGATCAGATACGCCAAGCCTAGAGCCCTTCCCGCTCGGGAAGGTCCTCGTCGTCGCGCCGTTCGACATCTGGCGGCGCGGGTAAGGTGCGGAGCCGGTCGATCATCTCCGCGATCGTCGTCTCAGCGGGATAGATGGTCATGACGTCACCGGAGCGGACGATGACGAGCTCCACGTCGTCGCCGAAAGCGACGTCCTTGGGGAGTCGGACAGCTTGGCTGTTGCCGCTTCGGAAGGTTCGGGTGCGGACGACTGGCATAAGGGCGCCACATGATTTTGATATACTCGTATATACGACTTTGCCGCGCGATTCAAGATGCTGTCCGGGCTCAAGACAGATGAGACGGCGGCGTCTCTGACGCCGACGTGTTTGGCGCAGTCGGCGCCCTGATGGCGACTGGACCCGCCGTCACCACAACCCAGATCCAGGAGGCCGTGGGTCTGTCGACCGGATCGCTGTATCATCGGTTCGACTCGCGCGAGGGCCTGTTGGCGGAAACCTGGCTGCACGCGCTGCTGGCCTTCCAACCCGTCTTTGTTCCGGCGCTCGAGACGCCATCTGCGGTCGGTGAGATCGCCGCCGTGACGCCACGCTTCTGCCGGGAGAGGCGGTCGGAACACGCGGACATCAACGGCGCTCAAGTCTTTCGCGAACGGTCGCGGTTTTGACCTGGATGCTTGCCGACGGGCGCTGATCGCATTCCCCTTGGCCGCCGTACGACAGGACTTGCCCGATCGCGCAGTGCCTGCATCGGTCGACGATGTCGTTGCACGAGCGGCCGATGCGGCCCCCGCCTACTTCCGCTTCTGCTTCCGCGCGATGTAGCGGAGGTCGCGGGCTTCCTTCTGGCGGGCGCGGAGCTCGAGCTCGCGGGCCTCCTGGGTGAAGGCTTCATCCTCGAGGCGCAGGCGCTCGGCCTCGGCGGCGGCGGCGCGCTTGGCGGCGCGTTCGGCGTTGCGGGCGGCGCGGACGGCCTCCAGCTCGGCGGCGGCGGCGGCCTTGCGGGCCTCCAGGTCGGGATCCATGACATGGGGCCTGGGCTTGAGGCGCTCCAGCATCGCCTTCTTGGCGGCGGCCGACGCCTCCTGGCGCTCCGTGTAGGTCATGAACTTGGGTTGGGGCATGCGGTCTTGGCTTCCGGGCTCGATTCGGGTTCGCGGCCGCCGGCGGCGCCCCGGAACCCTGGGGACATCAAGCTGGCGGTTTTCCGATTCTGGAGCGGGCGAGGCGATTCGAACGCCCGACCCCAACCTTGGCAAGGTTGTGCTCTACCCCTGAGCTACGCCCGCGCTCCGTGAGGTCCCTTTCGGGGCCCCAATGTTCGGGAGCCGGCTTATGGCAGAGGCCCGGCGGCTTGGCAAGACGGTCTCAGCCCAGGAAGCGGGGGGTCTTCAGGCGGCGCTTATTCACGTGTTCGGCGGGGGCGGGACCGGTCTCGTCGGGCAGTTCACCCCGGAAATAGAAGCGCTGCCAGGCCTCCTTGGTGGCCTCGGGCTCGAAGCGCATGATCCGGCGGTTGAACTCGGTCCGGTGCTTTTCCCAGGCCTCGTACTGGCCGCGCAGCTCTGGATTGCGGGCCATGGAACGGATCACCGGCTGGAAGTCGGCCATCTCGCGGTCCTTCATCAGGGTGATGAAGCAGAAGGGCTCGCCCTTCTCGAACCGCACCCGGCCCGGGCGGGTGAAGATCCAGTTCATGGTGAAGGGGAAGGGCAGCCAGTCGGTCTCCACCAGGCCCGACAGGGGCTGGATGCCGTCCTTCACGTGGTTGGGCGGGCCCTGGGCCAGCACCGACCAGCCGGGCGGGGTGCGGAAGAGATAGCCCGGATGCATGGTCACGACGCCCGAGGAGAAATGGCTCATGACGAAGCGGTGGAACTCCGGGTGCGGCCGGTCGGGGGTGAGGGTGATGTCCTCCTGCATGACCCCGCCGTTCCACTCGGCGGTGAAGCTCATGGGGCAGAGGATCTCCCAGCCCGTGGTGTTGGCCATGGACAGGGGCAGGCAGCGATAGGGGTGCCGGGCGGCGAACCTGTCCATCCAGGCGCGCTGGGGCCGGCCGGGCACGATCTCCGGCGGGCGGTCGGCGGTGGGATAGCACTCGAGCTCCATGGCGGGCCCCCGGTCCTTGTCTGTCCTGCCCCTTCCCTTACCGAGGGCGCGCGCGCAGCGTCCACCGCTTTTCGGGCGGGCGGGGGAAGGGTAAGGAGCGCCATGCTCGACCGCGCCGGCCTCCTCGCCCTCTTCGACCAGCTGGGCATGACGCACGCCACCCTGGACCATCCGGCGGTGTTCCGGGTGGGCGAGGGCGGAGCGATCAAGGCGAAAATCCCCGGAGCCCATACCAAGAACCTGTTCCTGAAGGACGCCCGGGGAGACCTGTGGCTGGTCTGCGCGAAGGACGACACGGCCATCGACCTGAAGCGCCTGCACACGGTGATCGGCTCGGCCCGCCTGTCCTTCGGCTCGGCGGAGCGGATGGCCGAGACCCTGGGGGTGACGCCGGGCTCGGTGACCCTGTTCGCCCTGGCCAACGACCCCCTGCACCGGGTGCGCCTGGTGCTGGACCTGGCCCTGGCCGAAGCCCAGGAGGTCAGCTTCCATCCGCTGGAGAACACCGCCACCACCACGGTGGACCAGGCGGGCCTCAGGACCTTCCTGGGCCACCTGCGGCGGGACCCCCTGGTGGTGGATTTCCCGCGGCTGGCCCTCCATCCGCTTGCGACGCGTTGAAGCCGACGCCCGGAAGGTCCATCTTGCAGCCTCAACCTTCTCTCGGAGACCCCCATGGCGCTGATCGGTGAAAACTCGGCCCCCCTGTCGGGCGCGGCGCCCGCCGGCCTGATCAAGGACGGGACCGACGCCGGCTTCATGGCCGACGTCATCGAGGCTTCGCGCGAGACGCCGGTCATCGTCGACTTCTGGGCGCCCTGGTGCGGCCCCTGCAAGCAGCTGGGTCCGGCCATCGAGCGCGCCGTCACCGCCGCGAAGGGCAAGGTCAAGCTGGTCAAGATCGACATCGACCAGCATCCCAAGTTCGCCGGCCAGCTGCGCGTCCAGTCCATTCCCGCCGTCTTCGCCTTCGTGGGCGGCCGGCCGGTGGACGGCTTCACGGGCGCCCTGCCGGAGAGCCAGATCAAGGCCTTCGTGGAGCGCCTGGCCGCGCAGGCCCCGGCCGACGCCGGCGACGAGCTGATTGCAGTCGGCCGCGAGGCCCTGGAGGCGGGCGATCTCAATACCGCCGCCCAGGCCTTCGCCCGTGTGCTGCAGACCGACCCCCAGGACGTTCGCGCCCTGGGCGGCATGGCCCGGGTCTACCTGGAGGGGGGTGACCGGGAGCGCGCCGCCGAGATCGCCGCCATGGCCCCGGAAGGCGCCAGGGACCCGGGGCTGGAAAGCGTGCGCGCGGCCCTGGCCCTGGCCGAGGCCGCCCCCGCAGAGACCGCCGCCTTCGAGGCCCGGCTCGCCGCCGACCCCGCCGACCACGAGGCCCGCTTCGAGCTGGCCCGGGCCCTGGCCGGCGCGGGAAGGCTTGAGGCGGCCATGGACCACCTCCTGCAGATCATCGCCGCCGATCGCGACTGGAACGAGGGCGCCGCACGGGCCCAGCTCCTGACCGTCTTCGAGGCGGCGGGCGCCGCCTCCGACCTGGCCCGGCAGGGCCGCCGGCGGCTTTCCGCCATCCTGTTCTCTTAAGGACCATGGCGCCCCGGCCCCTTCGCATCGAGCTGCCCCAGACCCTTCCGGTCTTCCCGCTGGACGGCGCCCTCCTGCTGCCCGGGGCGGAACTGCCCCTGCGCATCTTCGAGCCCCGCTACCTGAACATGCTGGATGATGTCATGACCGGGGCGCGGATGATCGGCATGGTGCAAACCTCGGGCGGCGACAAGGCCCGGCCCAGCCTGGCGCGCATCGGCTGCGCCGGCCGGGTCACCCGGTTCCGGGACGGCGCCGAGGGGGATTACCTGATCACCCTGACGGGGGTTTGCCGGTTCCGGATCGCCGAGGAACTTGACCTGCCCACCCCGTACCGCCAGGTGACGCCGGATTTTGCTCCGTTTACGGACGACCTGGAGCCAGGCCGGCGGACCGGCGGGGAACGGGCCCGACTGGCGAAGGCCCTGAGAGCCTACCTCAACCGCCGCGACCTCGACGTGGACGACTCCGCCCTCAACGCCGCGCCCCTGGACGAGCTGGTCGCCGGCCTGGCCATGAGCCTGCCCTTCTCTCCCGCGGAGAAGCAGGCCCTTCTGGAGGCGCCGGACCGGGGCGACCGGCAGGACGTGCTCACCGCCCTCCTCGAGATCGACGCCCTGGGCGATGACGACGGTCCGCCCGAGACCCTGCAGTAGGACCGCTGATGCCTGAGACCCCCCCTGAGACACCGTCCGGGACCCCCTCCGACGCCCCGCTTCCCGGCCTGGATCCCGGACTCGACCCCCGGCTTCTGGAGATTCTTGTCTGCCCGGTCACCCACGGACCCCTGGAGTACGACCGCGTCGCCGGCGAACTGATCAGCCGCAAGGCGAAACTGGCCTATCCGGTCCGGGACGGCGTTCCCGTCATGCTGCCCGAGGAAGCCCGGACGCTCTGAGAGCCTGTCAGGGCGCCTCGCCGCGGAGCAGGCGGGGCAGGTCGCCCACCGCGCCCCCCGCCTCCTGCATGAAGAAGCGACGCGCCGGGCCGATCCGGTTGACGACGGAAAGGCCCGCCCCGCGGACGACCCTGAGCAGGGGATTGTCGTTGGAGAAGAGGCGGACAAAGGCGTCCGCCGCCACCGCCAGGCCGATATTGTCGACGCTGCGCCAGCGGGCGTAGCGGCCCAGCACGACCTCCGAGCCGATGTCCTCCCCCAGGCGGACGGCCTCTACCAGAACCTGGACCAGGGCCGCGGCGTCTTTCAGACCGAGGTTCAGCCCCTGTCCGGCGACGGGGTGCACCCCGTGGGCGGCGTCGCCGACGAGGGCGGCGCGGGGGGCGATGATGGTCTCGGGCAGGTGCAGGGACAACGGATAGGTGAAGACCGGACCCTCCAGCCGGGGCCGGCCAAGAAGGTCGCCGAACCGGCGCTGCAGGTGGGCGTGAAAGATCTCGGGCCGGGCGGTCCGCAGGGTCTCGGCGCGGCGGGGAGACTCTGTCCAGACCAGGCTCGCGCGCTGTCCGGTCAGGGGCAGGATGGCGAAGGGCCCGGACGGCAGGAAATACTCGTGCGCCACGCCGCCGTGCGGCAGGTCCAGCCGGACCGTGGCCACCACCCCGGTCTGGGGATAAGTCCAGCCGGTGCTGCGGATCCCCGCCGCCGCCGCCACGGCGGAGACGCGGCCCTCGGCGCCGACGGCGAGGGGGGCGGCCAGGACCCGGCCGTCCTCCAGGCGCACGGCCGCGCCTCCGGGGGTGAAGTCGACCCCGGCCACCCGGGCCGGCGCCAGCACTTCGACGCCCTCACGCCGGACCGCCGCGGCGAGGGCGGCGCGGATCCGCCGGTTCTCGATCATATAGCCCAGGGGCTCCCCCTCGACCCGGTCGGCGATTTCGGCGGCGTCGAAGCGCAGAAAGGCGAGGGCGGGCGCCCCGGCGGAGGGGCCCGGCGTTCGTCCATCCGTGACCAGGATTTCAGCGATTCGCTCGGCGTAGGGCTCGAGGTCCCCGGCCAGGCCCAGAGCCCGCCACTGGCGGAAGCTGGAAAAGGCGATGGCCGAGGCGCGGCCGTCGAAGTCCGGCGCCAGCTGGGCCTCGAAGGGTTGCGCGTCGATCAGTATGGGCTTCAGGCCGCTGCGGACCAGGCCCAGGGCGAGGGTGGCGCCGGCCATGCCGGCGCCGGCGATGATCACGTCGGCGTCCATGTCGCGATATGCCGCCGACGGGAGGCCAGCGTCCAGTCCCTTCCAGGGGTGCGTCCGGGGCTTACACGGACGAAGCGGTCCATTCCGGAGTTGTGCGATAATGCGGAGCGCGCCAAGGTGCCGACAAGGGAGACGGGAAGCTCCCAAGGACTGCAAAGGGGGGGAAGCGATGGGCCGGAAGAGACCCAGGCGACCCGGAAATGTCATTGGAGGCTCCCTTCGAAGGGGGGCCCTGAAGCGCGCCGGGGCGCGGAGCTGATGCCGCGTCGTCTGGGTCAGGTGGACGAATCCAAGGGGATCGCCATCCTCGAAGCCGCGCGTCAGGCGCTGGCCGAACGCGGCATGGGCGCGTCCATCGAGGATATCGCCCGGCGGGCGCGGGTCTCCAAGCAGACGGTCTACAACCGGTTTGGCTCCAAGGCCGAGCTGGTGCGGGTGCTGATCGAACGGCGCGTGGACGAGATCACCGCACACCTGGACAATCCCGGTTCCGGGGAGGGCCCGGAGGAGGCGCTGGCGGGCTATGCCCGGGTGGTCCTGGAATCCATCGCCACGCCCTCCTCCATCGCCCTCCTTCGGATCCACATTCAGGGCGCGGCCGAGATGCCGGACCTGGCGCGGACCTTTTTCGACACGGGCGCCCGCACCTCGCGGGCGCGGCTGGCGGCCTTTCTGGACGGAGAGACGCGAGCCGGTCGCCTGCGGGTCGAAGACAGCGCCCTGGCGGCGGAGTTCTTCGCCGGCATGGTCATCGGCTCCCACCAGACAGGACGGCTGCTTGGGGTGGAGTCCAACCTGGATGCGGCGGTCATCGACCGGATCGCCCGGGAGGCGGCCAGCCGCTTCGTGAGGGCCTACGGACCGTGACGGTCCCGGGGGACCCGGGACCTCAGCCCTCCTCGGAGTCGTCCGGAAGGCCCATCATGTGGAAGCCGGCGTCGACGTGGACGACCTCGCCCGTGGTGGACCGGCCCAGGTCGGACAGGAGCCAGAGGGCGGCGCCGGCGACGCCCTCCATGCTTGTGTCCTCCTTCAGAGCGGACAGGGCCCGGCCCTGGGCCAGCATGGACCGGCCGCCGGAAATGCCCGCCAGGGACAGGGTGCGCATGGCGCCTGCCGAGATGGCGTTGGCCCGGATGCCCTGGGGACCGAGGTCGCGGGCGATGTAGCGGGTGGCGGCCTCCAGCGCGGCCTTGGCCACGCCCATGGTGTTGTAGTTCGGGATGGCCCGCTCGGAGCCCAGATAGGTCAGGGTGATCAGCGATCCGCCGTCCGGCATCATGCGGCTGGCCCGCCGGGCGCAGTCGACGAAGCTGTAGGCCGAGATGTCCATGGCCGTGCGGAAGCCTTCCCGCGTGGCGTTCTCGACGAAGGAGCCCTTGATCTGGTCGCGGGGGGCGAAAGCCAGGGCGTGGACGAAGAAGTCGATCTTGCCGAAGGCCGCCTCGACCGCCGCGAAGCCGGCGTCCATGCTGGCGTCGTCGGTGACGTCGACGGGCTCGATCACCGTCGCGCCGACGCTCTCGGCCAGGGGGCGGACCCGCCGCTCCATGCCCGGCAGGTGGAAGAAGGCCATCTCTGCGCCCTGGGCCGCCAGCTGGCTGGCGATGCCCCAGGCGATGGACTGGTGGTTGGCCACCCCGGTGATGATCCCGCGCTTGCCCTGCATGAGCGCGCCCGCGGGCATGTTGTAGTCGTCGGCCACTTCGCGTCTCCCGAATTGTTCAGGCGGGGGCGTCCCCGCCCCGTCAGACCCTGGACATCACCAGGCACCCGTTGGTGCCGCCGAACCCGAAGCTGTTGGACATGACGGTCTCGACCTGGCGGTCCTCGCGCCGGCGCAGGATGGGCAGGCCCTCGAAAGCCGGATCCAGGGTCTCGATGTGCGCGCTCTCGGCCAGGAAACCCGAGTTGAGCATGAGGAGGGAATAGATCGCCTCCTGGGCGCCGGCGGCCCCCAGGCTGTGCCCGGTCAGGGACTTGGTGGACGAGATGGCGGGGGCCGCCTCTCCGAAGACCTCGCGGACCGCCTCCATCTCCTTGATGTCCCCCACCGGAGTCGAGGTGCCGTGCGGGTTCAGGTAGTCGACCTTGCGGTTGCCGGCGCGGGACAGGGCCAGGCGCATGCACCGCACCGCGCCCTCGCCGGAGGGGGCGACCATATCGAATCCGTCCGAGTTGGCGGCATAGCCGACAATCTCGCCATAGATCTTCGCGCCGCGCGCCCGGGCCCGTTCCAGGTCCTCAAGCACCAGGATTCCGGCGCCGCCGGCGATGACGAAGCCGTCGCGGGCGACGTCATAGGCCCGGCTGGCCACCGCAGGCCGGTCGTTGAAGTTCGAGCTCATGGCGCCCATGGCGTCGAACAGGACCGAGAGGGTCCAGTGCAGCTCCTCGGCCCCGCCGGCGAAGACCACGTCCTGGTTGCCCATGGCGATCTGTTCATAGGCGGCGCCGATGCAGTGGGTGGAGGTCGCGCAGGCCGAGGAGATCGAATAGTTCAGCCCGCGGATCTTGAACCAGGTCGAGAGCACGGCCGAGACGCCCGAGCTCATGGCCTTGGGGACAGCGAAGGGGCCGACCCGCTTGGGGCCTTTTTCCTTCGTGATGGCGGCGGACTCGATGATCGCCTTGGTGGAGGGCCCGCCCGAGCCGACGATCAGGCCGGTCATCTCGTGGGACACCTCGGCCTCCGTCAGGCCGGAGTCGGCGATGGCCTGCTCCATGGCGATGTGGCCGAAGGCCGTGCCCTGGGCGAGGAAACGGGCGGCCCGCCGGTCGACGGCGGCCTCCCAGTCCAGCCCGGGATCGGCGTGCACCTGGCAGCGGAAGCCAAGCTCGGCGTACTCAGGCGCCGCGACGATCCCCGACCGGGCGCCGTGGAGCGAAGCCCGGACATCGTCCAGGGTGTTGCCGATGGATGAGACGATGCCCATGCCGGTGACGACGACGCGCCGCATGCCCTGTTCCCCCAGATACGCCGGTTTCAGACCAGATCCTTGGGGTCGTAAAGGCCGACCCGCAGATCCTTGGCCTCGTAGATGACCTTGCCATCGGCTTCCATGACGCCGTCGCCGATGCCCAGCACGAGCCGGCGCATGATCACGCGCTTCAGGTCGATGCGATAGATGACCTGCTTGACCTTCGGGGTGACCTGGCCGGCGAAGCGCACCTCGCCAACCCCCAGGGCCCGGCCCTTGCCGGGAGCGCCGGACCAGCCGAGGAAGTAGCCGACCAGCTGCCACATGGCGTCGAGGCCCAGGCAGCCGGGCATCACCGGGTCATTGATGAAATGGCAGTCGAAGAACCAGAGGTCCGGCTGGATATCCAGCTCGGCGATGACCTGGCCCTTGTCGTAGGCGCCGCCGGTCTCGGTGATCCGGGTGATGCGGTCGAACATCAGCATGGGCGGGACCGGCAGCTGGGCGTTGCCCGGTCCGAACATCTCGCCCCGACCACAGGCCAGGAGCTCCTCTCGGGAATAATGGTCCTTGGCCTTGGCGCCGGGAATCATGGCTCGCCCTTCCGCGGGTCGCTTCAACGGGATCGCCCGGCGACGTGCGCCGGACAGGAGGGCTTCGCTCTATCAGAGCCTGAGGGGTCGCTCAACGGGCCGGAGCCGGGACGCACTGGGGACGGTCGTCGACGCCCCAGAGGGACGACTCCCGGACCCAGCCGGAAACGCCGTCGGCCTTGATCCGGCACCAGCCGGCCTCGCAGCGCTGGAGGGCGGCCAGGGCGCGGGGCCTCAGGAGGGCGATGGTGCGGGAGTCGGTCCGGGCGGCGGACTGGATGGGAACCGGCGCCGGAGCCAGGCCCATGACGTTCCTGCGACCGTCCGTGGTGCGCATGTGGACCCAGGCCACGCCGCGGTCGGGATCGCAGATGCGGCGCCACTCCGAGGTCTCGGCGATCACCTGGACCGGCAGGCCGCGGACCTGGTAGACCCAGAGCGCGGGGTAGTCGTCGCCGGGCCCGGAGCGGGCGTTCACCGACCCGAACTTCAGCGTGACATAGCGGGGCACCGGCAGGCCCGATGGGGTCCTGCGCGCATCGGCGACGGCGGCGACCAGAGGCGACAGGACGAAAGCCGCCGCCAGCAGGACAATCGCGACGACTCCGGGTCTGCGCAGGGAAGGCTCAACTTGGCCGTTCATGCCCTCTTTGCTAGAGCTTCAGCGACGAAGGCGCCAGAGCGCCGTTTCGCCGGACGCTGAAATTCGGGACCCCGCCGCCGATGCCGACGCGCAAGCCGAAAGTGATTGTGACCCGCAGGCTCCCGGACGCCGTCGAGACGCGCCTGCGCGAGCTTTTCGACACCGAACTGAACCTCTCCGACGAGCCCCTGAGCCGGGAGGCCCTGATCGACGCGGTCGGCCGCTGCGA